>RFPX01000400.1 GCA_009925955.1 Betaproteobacteria bacterium | reverse complement strand
TTTGGCCTTAGCTTCTGCAGCTGCTCTAGCTCTCGCCTCTGCTTCTGCTCTAGCTTTCGCAGCCTCTGCATCTGCCTTGGCTTTTGCTGCAGCAGCAGGCACACGACTCGATCTGCGGTTGTAGCCGCGACGAGGTGCATGAGGAGATGGTGCTGCGATTTTCACAGCTGCACCGAAGCCTGGATGCACTGGAACAAAGCCTGGCGCACCGCTCTGGCCTGGTGGTGTGGGACCGGCACGGCACGCCGACTCCCCACGCGGATGTGTTTGCAGATGACGAACGCTTCACCGTGTTCAACCCGCTGCCGTGGCCCCGGCAGGCTTGGTTTGAAGTGAGCCTCTTTCTCAAAGGACCGCGCCGAAGCGACTGGATGGTCAGCGATGCACGCGGGCAGGTGGTGCCTTTGGTGGTCCTGGATGAAGAGCCCGCTTTCGAACTGATCTCACCACTGGACGAGTTTCCGGAACGCCTGGATGGACACCGCTACACCGTGGCCCTGCATCTGGCCCTGGATGGGCTGGCCGGCCTTGCCCTGCAGGTGGAGCGCTCGGGACTGGCCAGCCCCCCACCCGTTGATGAACCCATAGCCGCAAGCCGCGATACGGTCTGCATAGACAACGGCGTTTGGCGGGTAGAACTCGATGCACAAGGCCGCTTGCTGCTGACCGATCAACGGCACCACCCGGCACAAGCCCGGTTACTGGGCCTGATGCTGGAGTCGGATGCGGGCGACACCTACAACCACAGCCCAGTCAAGGGAGCCGCGCCACAGCTGGGTGCGGCCTGGCGACTCTTGGGCCAGCGCCGTGTGGGTGTGATGCAGGAGCTGCGCCTGGCCATCGAACTGACTGTGTCACAAGGGCTGAACGAACAACGCCAAGGCCCCAGGCCCGAGACGGTACGGTGCAGCGGCGAACTGCGGCTGCGTCTGTTGGCCGACGAGCCACAGCTGCAGTTGCATCTGCGTTGGGACAACCAGGCCTGCGACCAGCGCACGCGCCTGGTGTTGGGCGGCGTGCCCGCCCATACGAAACACACCTGGCGAGACACCGCCTTCGCCTGGAGCGCGCACCCCGTTGTCTTGGCCTCGGTCCCCGAGCCCATCGGCCGCACCGAAGCGTCGGTGAGTGTTCAGCCCAGCCTAGCAGCGGTGGCCGCAGGTCCCTGGTGGGTGGCCCACCGGGCGATGCAGGAGCACGAGATCATCCCAGACCCCTGGAGCCCTTCAGGACCAGGGCAAGGTCCGGCCCTGGCCTTGGC
>RFPX01000399.1 GCA_009925955.1 Betaproteobacteria bacterium | reverse complement strand
TGGCCAACGAGGTGCTGGAGCCGCAAGCCGTGGCGGTGAGCGTGGCCGGGCGCCTGATGCTCAAGCGGGTGATGGGCAAGGCCTGCTTTGGCACGCTGCTCCGCGGTGAGCACCGTGCTGATGTAGCCCATATTGGAAATGGAGGGTTCGACAATCGCCGCCACCCCGATGCCGTACAGCAGCCCACGCTCGCGGGCTTGCGCCTGTCGCTGCTTCAGCCCCTGGGCTTGTGCAGCCCGCTGAGCCATCTCAGTCAGGCGGTGGTAGTCACCCGAGTCGAGCACCGCTCCGGCAGGAGCGGTGTAGGGAAACTGGTCGTTCCGTACGTAGTGGCGAAGGCGCAGCGAGACGGGGTCTTGGTTTGTTTGAACCGCCACGCGGTCCATCAACCGCTCAAGCGCAAAGTACACCTGTGGGCCACCAAAGCCGCGCACGAGTCCTGTAGGGGTTTTGTTGCACACCACCACCCGGTTGCGCACTTGGAGATGAGGGATGTCATAGGCCCCGGTCAGCGCACCATGCATCCGGTAAAAGGTGGCCGGCTCAGGGGCACGCAGATACGCGCCGACTTCATCGAACTGGTCATATCGAAGGGCGGTGATCCGGCCGTTGCTGTCGACTGCGGCCTCGATCGTGGTGAGCCGTGCCGTGGCCGATGTCGCAGCCACCAAATGCTCGAGCCGGTCCTCCACCCACTTCACGGGTGAGCCGACCTTGCGTGAAGCCAGCGACATCAGCACCGCATAGGGAAAGACAGACTGCTTCACGCCGAAGCTGCCGCCCGAGTCTCTTGGCACGCGGTGCCGCAAGCGGTTGCCAGGTACCTGCAGGGCCAGCGCCATCACCGCATGCAGAGAGAAGGGACCCATGAAGTTTGACAAGACCTCATAGCTTGGCGATCCATCGGGCATGGGCACATGCTCGGCAACCACCACCCCGCACTCCATGGGCGAACACGAGTTGCGCGGATAGTGCACTTCCAGGGTCACCACCTGTTGAGCCTGTGCGAAGGCCTGGTCGGGTTCTCCATAGCTGAAGTGGCGGTCGCTGACCACGTTGCTGCCGACTTCCGGGTGCAGAACCGGTGCCTCAGCATTCAGTGCAGCTTCGATACCAACCACAGCCGGCAAGAGGTCGTACTGCACTTCGATCGCATCCAGGGCATCCTCAGCCTGTGCTCGCGAATCCGCCATCACCACGGCCAAGGGTTCACCAACATAGCGAACGCGGTCCATGGCCAGGCACCAGTGCTGCATGGGAGCCTTAACGCCCACCA
>RFPX01000398.1 GCA_009925955.1 Betaproteobacteria bacterium | reverse complement strand
GGTGGGCCTGACCATCGGTGGCGAGACGTCCACGGCCACGCTGCACAAGCGTGGCCGTGGACGTCTCGCCACCGATGGTCAGGCCCACCAGGGTGAAGTTGAGCTTGGGATCCACCTTGAGGTCAAAAGTTAATGGCACGCGCTGCGCCATGGAGGCCTGCAGTTCGCCCAAGATTCGTCGAGCCTCTTCTTCAGCCGAAGGAGCCACGATGCCCGACACCACCGCACTGGCGTTGGCCACGGAGAACTGAAACTCCCGTGTGATCGGGGAACGAGAAAGGGCCTGGGCCACGTCACTCGAAACGCGCTCCAGTGGCTCCAGATCAATCTCCATGGTCATGACGCGCGGCTGCACCCGTTCCTTGAGCCGCGCAAGCTCCGTCCGAAGCCGCTCTGGGTCGACCCCCTCGATCTGAAGGCCATAGATTCGAAGCTTGATGTCCTCGGCGCCGATGTCCAACTGGCTGCCCATGGGGTACCGCCCGATCTGGTCACGCACCAATCCCTCCAGGCGCTCGCGTGACAGGGCATCCAGGCGCACATTGCCACCGGACCGCACCACCTGCTGCCGCACCTTTTCCGACAGCTCCTGATAGGTGGACTCGGAATCCACAAACCCCCGCAGGGTCAGCGCTCCATCGGGGCGCCTGAGCAGTTGCACCGTGGCCAGGCGCCTAGGCTCCCTGGCCAGAAAGTCTTCCAAGACCTCGGCAGAACGGTCGATTTGCGCAGCCCCGGGGTTCACCACTTCCCGGTTGCCCCAGATCAGATCACTCAAGACCACACCCACCGCCAGCAATGCAGCCACGCCCACCACCACACCACTGAGCCGGGCCGAGTGCACGACGTGCTGCTTGACGGTTCGCGTGGCCCGCAATGGACGAAGCTTGGGTGCGCTCACGGGGGGAGCCGCCTCTTCGTCCGGGGTCTGAGCCGCCGTCAGGGGCCAGTCAACGGGTTCAGGCCACTTCGAACCCACCGGTCCATAGGACAGATGGGTATCGGGGCTCAGGCTCAGGGTCTGCAGGGGTTGAAGGTCAGTGGGGAACGCCAGAACCGGTTGGCCATCGATGCGCACCTCCTCAGTGGCGGACAGCAGGGTCACCTGACCATCCAAGAACACCAATCGCAAGTGCCCGGGCACCACGCCGACGCCCGAGACATTCACATGCGTCCCGCGATCCCCTGCGCCCTGATTGGGGAAGATCACGCCAATCCGGTCATACAGCGCCTTTTCTTGTGCATTGGTTGAGGCACCAAAGCGCGCCAGATAGTAGGT
>RFPX01000397.1 GCA_009925955.1 Betaproteobacteria bacterium | reverse complement strand
CAAGGCAATCAGCGAGGTGGCCAGCGTGCCATAGATCATCACCAGACCGCCGTATTGGTTGTTGACGGGGTCCCAAACGGCCGAGGTCAAGAAGCCCAGACCGAATTCTTGGATGGCAGGAGAAGCTCCCGCTACCAACGACAGGATGATCCCCACCATCAAGGCCAGAGTCACCCATGCCGCGCCGTGAGCCGCCGCCGAAAACGCCGAATCCATCCAGGGCGCTTGGACGCGATGGGAACCCTGTGGTCCGGGGCTCATGGTGCTCGTTCGCGTGTTGTCCATTGAAGGGTCCCGGCGGGTGGCAGATGTGGCGGTCATGGATTCCATCCAAGTCATCGGGGGCCATCTGTCGATGGGCCCCCGATTCAGCAGGGCATGATGCCCGCTATCAATTACCGGGTCGGTACCGGCTTGCCTGAGGCGTCTTTGATGTTGGCCCAGCTGTTGCGGACCATGTTCTTGACTGCATCGGGCAGTACCACGTACTCCAACTCAACAGCCATGTTGTCACCGTTTCGGTAGGCCCAGTCGAAGAACTTCAACGCGGCCGTTGCCTGGGCAGGCTTGTCCTGTGTGGTGTGCATCAGGATAAACGTGGCACCTGTGATGGGCCAGGGCCAGGAGTCCTTGCCAGGCTGATCCGTCAGGATCTGGTAGAAAGACTTGCTCCACTCCGCGCCCGCGGCGGCGGCCTTGAAGTTCAAGTCGTCAGGAGCCACGAACACGCCATCCTTGTTGCGCATCATCACGTGCGACATCTTGTTCTGCTTGGCGTAGGCGTACTCCACATAGCCGATGGAGTTGGGCAATCGCTGCACAAATGCAGCCACGCCTTCGTTGCCCTTGCCGCCCGCGCCAGTAGGCCAGTTCACGGCCGTGCCCTCACCCACCTTGGACTTCCAGTCCGCACTCACCTGAGACAGGTAGTGCGTGAACAGAAAACTGGTGCCCGACCCATCGGCTCGCCGCACAGGGGCAATGGCTGTATCGGGCAGGTTCACGCCGGGGTTGAGCGCCGCAATCGACGCGTCATTCCAACGGCTGACCTTGCCCATGTAGATGTCGGCCAAGACGGCGCCATTGAGCTTGAGTTGACCCGGTGCGATGCCCTTGATGTTGACCACCGGCACCACGCCTCCGATCACCATGGGGAACTGCACCATGCCATCGGCCTTGAGGTCCTCGTCCTTCAGAGGCATGTCGCTGGCCCCGAAGTCCACCGTCTTGCCCTTGATCTGCTTGATGCCGGCACCCGAGCCCACCGATTGGTAGTTCAC
>RFPX01000396.1 GCA_009925955.1 Betaproteobacteria bacterium | reverse complement strand
GGCCGCTTCCATCCGCACGGCGACCAGGCGGCCTATGACGCCCTGGTGCGCATGGCCCAGGACTTTTCCCAGCGCTATCCGCTGATCGACGGCCAGGGCAACTTCGGCAGCCGTGACGGCGACGGTGCTGCGGCCATGCGCTACACCGAGGCGCGTCTGTCACCCATCACCCGTTTGTTGATGGAAGAGATCGACGAAGGCACGGTGGACTTCGTCCCCAACTATGACGGCTCTACCGAAGAGCCTCGCCTGCTGCCGGCCCGGCTGCCCTTTGTGTTGCTCAACGGCGCCAGTGGCATTGCCGTGGGCCTGGCCACCGAAGTGCCCAGCCACAACCTGCGTGAGGTGGCGGCGGCCACGGTGGCCCTGCTGAAGAACGAAAAGCTCGCCGATGACGAGTTGTTCGAGTTGCTGCCAGGGCCGGACTATCCGGGCGGTGGCCAGATCATCAGTTCGCCGCAGGACATCCGCGCGGCCTATGCCAGTGGGCGCGGCTCGCTCAAGGTGCGCTGCCGCTGGAAGATTGAAGACCTCGCACGGGGCCAGTGGCAGTTGGTGGTGACGGAGCTGCCACCGGGCACCAGTTCGCAAAAGGTGCTGGAAGAAATCGAAGAGCTCACCAACCCCAAGGTGAAAGCCGGCAAGAAGGCCTTGAGCAGCGAGCAGACCCAGCTCAAGGCCACCATCCTGGCCGTGCTGGATGGGGTGCGCGATGAGTCGAGCAAGGACGCCCCCGTGCGGCTCGTGTTTGAGCCCAAGAGCCGTGCCATCGAACAGGCTGATCTGGTGTCGACCCTCTTGGCCCACACCAGTTTGGAAACGAGCTCATCGATCAACCTCACCATGGTGGGGTCGGATGGACGGCCCACGCAAAAGGGTCTGCGGCAGGTGCTGCTGGAGTGGATCGGCTACCGCTTGCTGACCGTGGAGCGCCGCACCCAGCACCGCTTGGCCAAGGTCTTGGACCGCATCCATGTGCTGGAAGGGCGGCAACTGGTGCTGCTCAACATCGACGAGGTGATCCGCATCATCCGCAACAGCGACGAGCCCAAGGCGGCGCTGATCGAGCGTTTCCGTTTGAGCGATCGTCAAGCCGAGGACATCCTTGAGATTCGCCTGCGCCAGTTGGCCCGCCTGGAGGCCATCAAGATCGAGCAGGAACTGCGGGACCTGCGCGAAGAGCAGAAAAAGCTCGAGGACATCCTGTCGACCCCCGCAGCCCTCAAGCGCACGGTGGTCCGAGAGATCGAGGCCGATGCAAAGGCCCATGGCGATGAGCGCCGCACCTTGATTC
>RFPX01000395.1 GCA_009925955.1 Betaproteobacteria bacterium | reverse complement strand
CGCCGCTCACCGGCTCGGTCGACCCGTGCAACGTTGAACTGCACCACGAGGTTCGTCTGCAGCGCCTGGCCTCGGCCGCGCAGCCCCACCCGAGCGCCGCACCCTCGGCCCAAGCCCCGGTGGAGCTGGCCCAGGATTTGCATCGCTTTGGCCCCAAGCAGGAACTCACCATGGGACCGCCCTTCGACGAGATGCGCAGCAGCACCAATGCGGTGCGCCCCCACTACCAGACCTATGCCGAATGGCTCGATCGGCAAAGCCTGTCGTCCATGTCGGTGCGCCGAGAAGAGGCCGAGGTCATCTTTCGCCGGGTGGGCATCACCTTCGCCGTTTACGGCGAGAAGGACGAGGACGGTGCCGGCAACGAGCGGCTCATCCCCTTTGACCTGCTGCCGCGCATCATCCCGGGCGCGGAGTGGCAGGCCATGCGCCGCGGTTTGGAGCAGCGGGTGACGGCGCTCAACCGCTTCATCCACGACGTCTACCACGGCCAGGACATCCTCAAGGCCGGTGTCGTGCCGGCCGATGAGGTGCTGCGCAACCCCCAGTTCCGTCCTGAAATGGTGGGGCTGGATGTGCCCGGCGGCATCTACGCGCACATCGCTGGTATCGACATCGTGAGGGCCGCCCAAGCCGACGGCAGCGGCACCTACTACGTGTTGGAAGACAACCTGCGCGTGCCCTCTGGCGTGAGCTACATGTTGGAAAACCGCAAGATGATGATGCGGCTGTTTCCCGACCTGTTCTCGCTGCACCGCGTGGCACCGGTGGCCCACTACCCAGACCTGCTGCTGGCCACCTTGCGCAGCATGGCACCCGGGGGCGCCAACGACCCCACCGTGGTGGTGCTCACGCCCGGCATGCACAACAGCGCCTACTTCGAGCACGCCTTTTTGGCCCAACAGATGGGTGTGGAATTGGTGGAAGGGCAGGACCTTTTTGTGCGCGACGAGCGCGTGTACATGCGCACCACGCAGGGCCCCAAGCGGGTCGACGTGATCTACCGGCGCATCGACGACGACTTTCTCGACCCGCAGGCCTTCCGCCCAGACTCCAGCCTGGGCTGTGCCGGCCTCATGCGCGCCTACCGCAGCGGCAACGTCACCCTGTGCAACGCCATCGGCACGGGCGTGGCCGACGACAAATCGATCTACGCTTACGTCCCGCAGATGATCGAGTTCTACCTGGGCGAAAAGCCGCTGCTGGACAACGTGCCCACCTGGCGCTGCCGCGAGCCCGAAGCCCTGGCCTATGTCTTGGCCCATCTCAAAGACCTGGTGGTCAAGGAGGTGCAT
>RFPX01000394.1 GCA_009925955.1 Betaproteobacteria bacterium | reverse complement strand
CCAGGTGCTGGACGACCGCCGCTACACGGAAATCATCGTCACACGCGTCACCGTTCCAGTCGGTGAGGACATCGGCTTCCTGCCCGGCACGGAGGAAGAGAAGATGGGGCCCTGGATGGGCGCACTGGACGACAACCTGGAGGTCCTGGCCCGCAGCGACGGGGCCGCTGGCGAATGGGGCCGTGCCGCCACCAACGATCTGGTGCGCAGCAAGATCAAGATCAAGAGCCTGAACTTCATGCGAGGGCGGACCTTCCTCAACAAGTTCGTGATCATTGACGAGGCGCAGAACCTCACGCCCAAGCAGATGAAGACCCTGATCACACGCGCAGGGCCGGGCACCAAGATTGTCTGCCTGGGCAACCTCGCCCAAATCGACACACCGTACCTGACCGAGGGCTCTTCAGGCCTGACCTATGCCGTCGACCGCTTCAAGGGCTGGCCCCACTCCGGCCACGTGACGCTGGCCCGTGGCGAGCGCTCACGCCTGGCGGACTACGCCTCCGAGGTGCTCTGAACGCGGGCCGCAAGGCCCGCGTCGGCATGGTCACCGGCCCGCGACGAGGTCCTTGACCTGCTGCAAGGCGCTCGGGTCCTCGATGGTGGTGAGGTCACCGGGATCACGGCCTTCGCACACCGCCTGAATGGCCCGACGCAGCAGCTTGCCTGATCGGGTCTTCGGCAGCAATGTCACAAATCGGACGCGGGCCGGTCGGGCCACGGCGCCCAACTGCTCATCGACCACCTTCATGATCTCGCCCTCGAGCTTGAGAGCGTCAGCCGGCGCGGCCGCCCGCGACGCATCCTTGAGCACCGCGAAGGCCATCGCCACCTGGCCCTTGAGCTGATCGGCCACACCGACCACCGCCACCTCGGCCACTTGGGGGTGGCTGGAGATGCTCTCTTCGATCTCGCGGGTGCCGAGTCGATGACCGGCCACGTTGATGACGTCGTCGGTGCGGCCCAGGATGAAGTAGTAGCCCTCTTCGTCTCGGATGCCCCAATCAAAGCTGCTGTAGACCTGGCGGCCGGGGATGCTCTTCCAGTAGGTGTTGACATAGCGCTCGTCGTCGCGCCACACCGTCTGCATGAAACCGGGGGGCAAGGGGCCCTCGATGGCCACCACGCCCTTTTCGTTCGCACCGGTCAGCTCTTCACCGGTGTTCTCGTTGAACAGCTTCACGTTGAAGCCGTACATCGGGATGCCCGGGCTGCCAAACTTGCTGGGCTTGCGCTCGATGCCATTGGCTATCGTCAACACGGGTGCCCCGGTTTCGGTTTGCCAATAGTTGTCGATGAT
>RFPX01000393.1 GCA_009925955.1 Betaproteobacteria bacterium | reverse complement strand
AAGGCCGTGCAGGCGTGCGGCAGGATCAAGCCCAGGGTGCTGTTGTGCAACCCCATGGAGATGGCCAGGTCGTACAGCGGAATCATCAGCAGTTGAAAGGGCATCATCATCGTGGCTAACAGGCCCGTGAAGATCCAGTGCCGGCCGCTGAAGTTCATTCGCGCCAGTGGATAGGCCGCCAGGCTGCAGAACAAGAGATTGCAGCCCACGGCCAGGCTGGCCACCGTAAGGCTGTTCACCAGGTATTGCAGCATGGGCTGCGAAGCCCACACCTGGCCGTAGTTGTCCAGCGTGGGGTGCTGTGGCCACAGGCTGATCCCGCTGCCTTGCAGCACCTCGCCGGGGCCCTTGAGTGAGGTGCTCAGCAACCACAGGAAGGGGCCGATGGTGATGGCCGTGGCGCACAGCAGGGCCGCGTAGCGGAGCAGGGCGTCGCGCCGCCGGCGCCGGGCCATGGAGCGGGGGGCGATCAGCGGCCTCATGGCTTGCTCAACAGCCGCAGGTTGATCAGCGACAGCACCAGGGTCAGCAAAAACAGCACCACCCCCGTGGCGGCCGCGTAGCCCATCTCAAAATCGACAAAGGCCGACTCATACAGCTGGAATACCAGGGTCTTGGTGCTGTCCAAGGGGCCGCCTTGGGTCATCACATAGACCTCCTCAAACACCTTCATCGAGGCCATCCCCGACATCACCGCCACCACGGCCATCTGGGGCTTGAGCAAGGGCAGGATGATGTGCTGGATCTGTTGACGACGGCTCACGCCTTCGAGCTCAGCCACTTCCAACAGCGCCGCCGGAATCGACTGCAGTGCTGCCAGGTAAATCACCATGTAGTACCCCAAACCGCTCCACACCGTCACGGCCATCACGCAAAAAAGGGCCTTTTCAGGTTCGGTCAAAAAGCGCACCGGCTCATCGATCAGGCCACTGGCGCGCAGCGCCGTGTTGAGCAGGCCCTGCTCGGCATAGAGCCACTTCCACACCAGAGCGCTGATGACCAGCGAGGTCACCACCGGCAGGTACAAGGCCGCGCGAAACCAGGCCAGTCCGGGCAGCGCGCGGTTGACCAAGATGGCCAGCAGCGCGGGCACCAGCACCAGCACGGGCACCACCACCAGCAGGTATAGCGCACTGTTGGCCAAGGCCGACCAGAACAATGGGTCAGCCCGCAGGCGCTGGTAGTTGGCCCAGCCCACCGACTGTGCCGGGTTGATCATGTTGTAGTCGGTGAAGCTCATGAACAGCACCCGCAGTGCGGGGTACACCACCACCGCACCAATGAGGGCGCAGGCCGGCAACAGAAA
>RFPX01000392.1 GCA_009925955.1 Betaproteobacteria bacterium | reverse complement strand
TTGGAGGAAGAGGCCATCTTCATCCTGCGCGAGGTGGCCGGTGCGTTTGAGCGTCCCGCCCTGCTGTTCTCGGCTGGAAAAGATTCGTGTGTGGTGCTTCACCTGGCCGAAAAGGCGTTCAAGAGACGGACCAGCGAGCGTGGGTATCCCCTGCGCTTTGCCGGCCGACTGCCCTTTCCGTTGGTGCATGTGGACACCGGCCATAACTTTCCCGAGGTCATGGCCTTTCGCGACGCACGGGTGGCTGAAACCGGCGAGCGCCTGGTGGTCGGGCACCTGGAGGACTCCATCCAACGTGGCACGGTCCGGCTCGCCCACCCCTTGGAGTCACGCAACGCGCATCAGACCGTCACCCTGCTCGAGACCATCGAGGCGCAGCGCTTTGACTGCCTCATCGGTGGCGCACGTCGCGACGAGGAGAAGGCACGCGCCAAGGAGCGAATCTTCAGCCACCGCGATGCCTTCGGGCAGTGGCAACCGAAGGAACAGCGGCCTGAGTTGTGGAACCTGTTCAACACCCGACTCAAGCCTGGGGAGCACTTTCGCGCCTTCCCCATCAGCAATTGGACGGAACTCGATGTGTGGCTGTACATCCAGCGTGAAGGGATCCCACTGCCTTCCATCTACTACGCTCACCAACGCGCTGTGTTTCGGCGCAAGGGCCTGCTGGTACCCGTCACCCCCGTGACCCCCCCCACACCACAGGATGTGGTGCAAACGGTTGAGGTGCGCTTTCGAACGGTGGGCGACATGACCTGCACCTGTCCGGTGGAGTCCAGCGCCCGGGACAACGCTGACATCGTCGCCGAGACGCTGCAGGTCACCGTCAGTGAGCGAGGCGCGACGCGTTTGGACGATCGCAGCTCAGACGCCGCCATGGAGCGGCGCAAAAAAGAAGGCTACTTCTGAAGGCCAAACGGACCATGACCGCCACCTCCACCACCCCGGCACCACAACAGACCTCCTCAGCCGAACATGGCGGTGCTCAAACGACACGCACGCATCAGGCGCTGCGCTTTCTCACGGCGGGCAGCGTCGACGACGGCAAGAGCACCCTCATTGGGCGGCTGCTGCTGGATGCCCAGGGGATCTTGTCCGACCAGCTCGACGCACTGCAGCAGCGCGCGGCCGGGGCGCCCATCGACCTCTCGCTGCTCACCGATGGGCTGGAGGCCGAGCGCGAGCAAGGCATCACCATCGACGTGGCTTACCGCTACTTCGCCACACCGGGGCGCAAGTTTGCGTGGCCGCGGCAAGATCAAGTTTGGTGATGTCCACCAGCACACCGCCGCATCGCTGCCGGCAGCGAT
>RFPX01000391.1 GCA_009925955.1 Betaproteobacteria bacterium | reverse complement strand
AAGATCTTGAGGATCCGCAGCAGGCGCAGGAAACGCAGCACCCGCAGGTCCACCGACAGGAAGGCCTGGAGGTAAAAGGGCAAGATGGCCACCAGGTCAATGATGGCGAAGGGGCTTCGGACATAGGACCAGTGCGGGTGCCGCCCCTTGGCGAACTCTGGGTCTTCCGGCGCCACATACAGGCGCAGCAGGTACTCCGCCGTGAAGATGATGACCGACACCACATCGAAGAAGTGGAACCAGTGCGCATGGGGCTCATAAACCGCCGGCACATGCTCAAACAACAAGGCGAACAGGTTGGCCACGATGAGCAGGCCGATCCAGCGGTCCATGGCCCGCTGGAGGTTGCCCTCGCGGTGAGGATCGAAGAGCCAGGCGTAGACCCATGACCGCATCGGCAAGTCAGCGGAAATCTCGGCCCGATGGTTGACGCCGTGTATGCGCCGCAGCACTTCCTGATCGGTGTCCATGGCGGCTCCTGTTCAGAACTCGGTTTCACCCACGCGGATGGCGCTGCCGTCAAGCTCGCACACCGCTACGCGCAGGGTGATCTTCTGTTCGATCGAGGCCTGGGGCAGCAAGGGTCCCACCGTGAAGGGCACTGCGGCTCCCGGCGGCAGCGGCGTCACGAGTTCCAGCGCCATATGTCCTGCCACCGATCGGTCCGCACCGCCACAGGCACCCAGGATCCGCACCGCCTCCCCCGTGTAGGCGTTGCGCTGGCCATGCAGTGGCCCCCCCTCCCCCAACACATGGCTGAGGCATGCACCCCAGGTGGCCCCACTGCGCGCTGCGCAGGCCACGTGAGGGTAGGCCTCAGTGCCCCGCACGGCGGCTTGTTCGGCCAACCACTCCATCAGGGTCTCGCCGGTGCGCTTGGTGGTTTCGGTCTTGACGCCCTCTCGGTAGGCGAGCACCCCGACGTAGGCGGCCCCCAGGAGGCTGGCGGCCAAGAGGATCAGGAACAGCACATCCCAGCGCTGTGGTTTGCCGTCGCTCGGGACCGGCAAGGTGGGTGCGGGCTCCATGGCATCCTTTCGTGGGTCGGCACAACGCCGAAGGTCCAATAAACCCACATTTTTGTCAACTATTGGATGCGCGGGTTTACCCGCGGGTGCATCGGCGCTTCCGCTGCACGATGACACCGTGTGCTCTTTGCACACACCAAGCAAAACGCCCGCGGGAGCGGGCGTTGCTGTCTTGGCGGGGCCGGAGGGATTCGAACCCTCGATGCAGGTTTTGCCCGCATACTCCCTTAGCAGGGGAGCACCTTCGGCCTCTCGGTCACAGCCCCAAAACGAGCGCGATTCTAGCGCCTA
>RFPX01000040.1 GCA_009925955.1 Betaproteobacteria bacterium | reverse complement strand
CGTTCCCATCTGCGCGGTCACCTGGTTCGCTTGTGCATCGGCTTAGAGGCGGTATCCGATCTGAAACAGGACCTGGCTCAGGCCCTCACGGTGCTGGAGCAGTGGGGCACGGCATGAGGGGCTTGGTCAGGCCACCTTCGCAGGCCGCGGCGGTGGTTGACCTTCTCAAAGCGCTGGCCTGCAGCTTGATCGTGCTGCACCACCTGGCCTTTTATGGGCCCATGTCTGATCACGCGGACGACCTCTTTCCTGGGATCTTCGATTGGCTGTCCCAGCACGGTCGTCTGGCTGTTCAGGTGTTCTTGGTTCTGGGCGGGTATCTGGCCGCTCAGGGTGCGATGAAGGCGGGCTTGCAGCCCGTGCGGGGTACAGAAGGGCCTGGCGTGCCCCATTTGTGCCGTCAAGTGGCCACGCGGGTGGCGCAGCGGTACTTGCGGCTGGCCGTGCCGCTGTGGTTGGCTTTGATCCTGGCGGTTGTGTGCAATGCGCTGGCTGACCACTGGATGGACCACCACTCCATCAGCGCGCCGCCAGCGTTGTGGCAGGCGATCTTGCATGTGGCGATGCTGCAGGACATCGTGGGCCATGAGGCCTTGTCGGCCGGAATCTGGTACGTCGCGGTTGACCTTCAGCTGTTTGCCGTGTTCACGGTGATGGTGGCGTTGGCACAGCTGACGCGTCACCCACAGCGCAACCTGGTTTGGTTGGTGATGGGCTTGTTGATCCTGTCTGCATTCCTCTTCAACCGCTATGCACACTGGGATGTGTACGCCCCATACTTTTGGGTCAGCTACGGCTTGGGGGTGCTTTTCGGGCTGAAGCCGCGTGCGGGCTGGCTTGCGCTGGGGGCCGCACTGGTGGTGCTTTCCTATGTTTGGGATCCGCGGATTCGCCTGCTGGTGGCCCTGGCAACGGTCGGGGTGCTGTGGGGTTGGAGGGCGCCGCTGAGCGCCTTGATGGCATCGATCGTGCCGGCCTGCCGAGCCTTGAGCCGGATCAGTTACGCCGTCTTTCTTGTTCACTTTCCAATTGCGCTGGTGGTCAATGCGCTGTGGGTGGCCTTCTTGCCCCATCAGCCGCTGGTTCAGCTCATCGGAGTGGTGACGGCCTTCAAGCTCAGCCTCTTGGGTGGCTGGCTCTTCCATGTGCATCTCGAGCAGCCCCTGTTGAGGTGGGTACACACCAGGCTGTTTGTGCAGTCAAAGCTGCGCCCGTCGGCGGGCTGAGGCTCACCGGTTGCGCGACTTCATCGCCCGTTCAACTTCGCGCTTGCCCTCGCGCTCTTTGATGGTGTCGCGCTTGTCGTGTTCAGCCTTGCCCTTGGCCAAGGCGATTTCCGCCTTCACCCACCCGTTCTTGAAGTGCAGGTTCAGCGGCACCAGGGTGTAGCCGCGCTGCTCAACCTTGCCCACCAGCCGGCGGATTTCGGCCTTTTGCAGCAGCAGCTTTTTGGTCCTGTCGGCATCTGGCCGCACATGGCTGCTGGCCGTTCGCAGGGCATTGATGCGGCAGCCAATCAAGAACAGCTCACCGTTTTTGACCAGCACATAGCCGTCGGTGAGCTGCACCTGGCCCGACCGGATGGCCTTGACCTCCCAACCCTCGAGCACGACCCCCACCTCGTGGCGCTCCTCGAGGTGGTAGTCGAACCGGGCCCGCCGGTTCTCGGCGATGAGGGCAGGGGTGTTGGCCATGAACTTAAAATTGCGCCATTCTATGAAGCATGTGCGGAAATCCGTTCTGCTGTGGTACTCGGCCCGGCAGATGTACGACTTGGTCACCCAAGTGCAGGCCTACCCGGAGTTTCTGCCCTGGTGCGACCGCGCGGAGGTGCTGGAGCAGACCGCTGTGGGCATGACCGCTCGGCTGGGCCTGGCCTTCTCGGGCCTGCGCCACACCTTCACCACGCGAAACACCCACCAAGCGGGTCGATTGGTCACCGTTGAACTGGTGGACGGTCCGTTTTCGCACTTGGAGGGTCGCTGGGCGTTTACGCCGGTGGGCGGCACCCCGGCCGACACCAAACAGACCCACGATGGTGCCGACCCCGCCGCCTGTCGGGTTGAGCTCGATCTGCAGTATGCGCTGCGCACGGGCCCGCTGGAGTTGGTGCTCAGCCCCATGTTCGACCGGGTGGCCAACACCCTGGTGGACTCCTTCGTCAAACGAGCAGAGGCGGTGTATGGCGCACGGTGACAACCCTGGCACGGGCGCTTTCATTCGGGTGCAGCTGGCCTGGTCGCCCCGCCCGCAGGAGGTGCTGCTGGAGGACCTGAGCCTGCCCACTGGCGCCACGCTGGCCGATGCGCTCAAGGCCAGCGAGCGGGTGCGGGGCCAGGTGCCGGGTGCGCTTGAAACACTGCCCTGCGGTGTGTGGTCCAAGCTGAGGCCTTTGGACCATCCGCTTCGCGATGGGGACCGCATCGAGGTCTACCGCCCCTTACGCGTGGACCCCAAGGAGGCACGGCGCCAGCGCTATCGCAAGAGCGGCTCCAAGCGGGCTGGCCCCTCGGGCGCCTCCCTATAATCCGTTTTTGCGTCCGGAGATTTCTCATGCGCCTGATCGGCAAAGCGCTCACCTTCGATGACGTGCTGTTGGTCCCCGCCTTTTCGAAGGTGCTCCCGCGGGACACCAGCCTGGCCACCCGTTTCACGCGCAACATTGCCCTGAACCTGCCTTTGGTGTCCGCCGCAATGGACACGGTGACCGAGGCTCGTCTGGCCATCGCCATTGCCCAGGAGGGCGGCATCGGCATCGTGCACAAGAACCTGACGGCGGCCCAGCAGGCCGCTGAGGTCGCCCGGGTCAAGCGTTACGAGTCGGGCATCCTGCGCGACCCCATCATCATCACCCCTGACACCACGGTGCGGCAGGTCAAGGCACTGTCCGAGCAGTACGGCGTTTCAGGCTTTCCGGTGGTGGAGGGTGGGCGCGTCGCCGGCATCGTGACGGGGCGTGACCTGCGCTTTGAAACCCGCATGGATGTGTTGGTGCGCGACATCATGACCCCGCGCGAACGCCTGATCACGGTTCGTGAAGGCGCATCCATCGAAGAAGGCAAGGCCTTGATGCACCAACACAAGCTCGAGCGGGTGTTGGTGGTCAACGAAGCCTTTGAGTTGCGCGGCCTGATGACGGTCAAGGACATCACCAAGCAAACCAATTTCCCCAACGCGGCCCGCGATGCCCAGGGCAAGCTGCGAGTGGGCGCGGCCGTGGGCGTGGGTGAGGGAACCGAAGAGCGGGTCGAGTTGCTGGTCAAGGCCGGCGTGGACGCCATCGTGGTGGACACCGCACACGGCCACAGCGCTGGCGTCATCGAGCGCGTGCGGTGGGTCAAGTCCCATTTCCCCGGCGTGGATGTGATCGGCGGCAACATCGCCACCGGTGCGGCCGCCTTGGCTTTGGCTGAGGCGGGTGCAGATGCGGTGAAGGTCGGCATTGGCCCGGGCTCCATCTGCACCACCCGTATCGTGGCGGGCGTGGGCGTGCCGCAAATCACCGCCATTGACAACGTGGCCACCGCGCTCAAGGGCACGGGCGTGCCGCTGATTGCCGACGGCGGTATCCGCTTCAGTGGTGACATTGCCAAGGCCATGGCCGCCGGTGCCAGCACCGTGATGATGGGCGGTATGTTCGCCGGCACCGAAGAGGCGCCGGGTG
The DNA here is from genome assembly GCA_009925955.1 of Betaproteobacteria bacterium. Classification (GTDB taxonomy): domain Bacteria; phylum Pseudomonadota; class Gammaproteobacteria; order Burkholderiales; family Burkholderiaceae_C; genus RFTU01. The sequence goes on along the minus strand of RFPX01000040.1, from coordinate 5,343 downwards.
AGGTCATCCTGTACCAGGGGCGCAGCTACAAGAGCTATCGCGGCATGGGCTCCATCGGTGCCATGAAGGCCGGATCGGCCGACCGCTACTTCCAGGAAAACGACGAGACCACCAACCCCAACGCCGACAAGCTCGTGCCGGAGGGTATCGAAGGGCGTGTGCCCTACAAGGGGTCCATGGTCAACATCATCTTCCAGATGGCCGGTGGCCTGCGGGCTGCCATGGGCTACTGTGGATGCGCCAGCGTGGCCGACCTGCATGAGCGGGCTGAATTCGTGCAGATCACGGCCGCGGGCATCCGTGAGAGCCATGTGCACGATGTGCAGATCACGAAGGAAGCGCCCAACTACCGCATGGAGTAGGGCTGCACATGAGCGCCTTCGCCGGTCGAGCGCCGGCCATGCCCTTTATTCTGATCACCGTCCTCATCGACATGGTGTCGGTGGGCCTGATCATCCCGGTGCTGCCGCCCCTGGTGGGGCAATTTGCCACCGATGCGGCCGACCATGCCTTCTGGTACGGGGTGGTGGCCTTCGCTTTTGGCATTGCCAACTTCTTTGGTGCGCCGATTCTCGGCCGCTTGTCCGACCGATACGGGCGCCGCCCGGTGCTCTTGGTGGGCTTTCTGGGCCTGGCGCTGAACTTCTTTGCCACGGCCATGGCGCAAGCCCTGTGGGTCTTGGTGGCGGTGCGCTTGGTGGGCGGTGCCTTCCAGGCCAATGCCGCAGTGGCCCACGCCTATGTGGCCGACATTTCCTCGCCTGAAGACCGCGCGCGCCGCTTTGGCCTCGTAGGGGCGATGTTTGGGGTGGGCTATGTGCTGGGCCCCGTCATGGGTGGAGTTTTGGGCGACATCGACCTGCACCTTCCTTTTTATGTGGCCGGCGCGTTGGCCGTGCTGAACACCTTGTACGGCTGGCTGGTGCTGCCGGAGTCCCTGCCGCCAGACAAGCGTGTGCCTTTTGACTGGCGAAAGGCCAACCCCATCAGTTCTCTTCGGGGTTTGGCCGCCTTGGCCGGCGTCAAGCCCTTGCTGTGGGTGGTGGCCCTGTCGAACCTGGCCCAGTTCATCCTGCACATGACCTGGGTGCTGTACTGCAGCTTCAAGTTTGGCTGGGGTCCGAAGGAAAACGGCTGGTCCTTGTTCGTGGTGGGTGTGGTGGCTGCGGTGGTGCAGGGCGGATTGATGCGCGTCTTGCTCAAGCGATTCAAACCCGAGCGCCTGGTTCAGATGGGGCTGGTCTCCTCCGCCACGGGCTACCTGGCCTGGGGCTTGGCCACCGAGGGTTGGATGATGATGGCCATCGTGGTGTGCAACCTCTTGGGCTTCACCATCACGGCCTCGTTGCAGAGCCTGATTTCCAATGCGGCGTCTGACCGGGAGCAGGGCACGGCCATGGGGTCCGTGGCATCCTTGACCAGCGCCATGGCCGTGATCGCACCCGTGGTGGGTGCCGCACTGCTGGGCTTGGTGTCTCCGCTGGGGCCGGGCCACTGGCTGGTGGGTTTGCCCTTCTTTGCGTGTTGCGCCCTGCAGGTCTGTGGCGCCGTGATTGCCATTCGCCACTTTGCCCGACAAGGCCGCGCCCAACAGGCCGCGGCCTTGTCGGCAGCGCCCTGAGCCCGCCTGCCATGGCGGGCGGCCTGTGCCCCGATCACCTGACCCGACAACGATCATCCGAACCGTCCCGCACTTGAAAGTCCGCGCCATGTCCCACCAGAAGATTCTGATCCTCGACTTTGGCTCGCAGGTGACGCAGTTGATTGCCCGGCGGGTGCGTGAGGCCCAGGTGTACTGCGAAATCCACCCCAATGACGTTGGGGACGACTTCATCCGTGCCTTTGCGCCGCAGGGCATCATCCTTTCGGGCTCACACGCCAGCACCTACGAAGACCACCAACTGCGCGCGCCGCAGGCCGTGTTCGACCTGGGGGTGCCGGTCTTGGGCATCTGCTACGGCATGCAGACCATGGCGGTGCAACTCGGTGGCCAGGTGTCCTGGAGCGACACGCGTGAATTTGGCTACGCCGAGGTGCGCGCCCGCGGTCACACCCGATTGTTCGATGGCATTGAAGACTTTCGTACCCCCGAAGGGCACGGGATGCTCAAGGTGTGGATGAGCCATGGCGACAAGGTCACCGAGCTCCCACCCGGCTTCAAGCTGATGGCCAGTACCCCCAGCTGCCCCATCGCCGGCATGGCCGATGAGTCGCGCGGGCTGTATGCGGTGCAGTTCCACCCCGAGGTCACGCACACCCAGCGCGGCGCCGAGATCTTCCACCGCTTCGTACGCGACATCTGCGGCTGCCGCGGCGACTGGATCATGGGCGACTACATCGCCGAGGCGGTGGCCCGCATCCGGGAGCAGGTGGGTGACGAGGAGGTGATCCTGGGCTTGTCGGGTGGCGTGGACTCCAGCGTTGCTGCGGCCTTGATTCACCGTGCCATTGGGGACCAGTTGACCTGCGTGTTCGTGGACCACGGCCTGCTGCGGCTGAACGAGGGCGACATGGTCATGGACATGTTTGCCGGCAAGCTGCACGCCAAGGTGCTGCGGGTGGACGCCAGCAACCTGTTTTTGGGTGAACTCCAGGGCGTGAGCGAACCGGAGGCCAAGCGAAAAGTTATCGGCCGCTTGTTTGTGGACGTCTTCAAGGCTGAGGCGGCCAAGCTCAAGGCCGCCACCTTCCTGGCGCAGGGCACCATCTACCCAGATGTGGTGGAAAGCGGCGGCACCAAGACCAAGAAGGCCACCACGATCAAGAGCCACCACAACGTGGGCGGCCTGCCCGAGCAACTGGGCCTGAAGCTGCTGGAGCCCTTGCGTGAACTGTTCAAGGACGAGGTGCGGGCCCTGGGCGTGGCCTTGGGCTTGCCTCACGACATGGTCTATCGCCATCCCTTCCCAGGGCCAGGCCTGGGCGTGCGCATCCTGGGTGAGGTCAAGCGCGAGTACGCCGACCTGCTGCGCCGAGCCGACCACATCTTCATCGAAGAGTTGCGCCGCGAAGTCGATCCAGCCACCGGCAAGAACTGGTACGAGCTGACGAGCCAGGCCTTTGCCGTGTTTCTGCCGGTCAAGAGTGTGGGTGTGATGGGCGACGGCCGCACCTACGACCATGTGGTGGCACTGCGGGCGGTGCAAACCAGTGACTTCATGACGGCCGACTGGGCCGAACTGCCCTATGGCCTGCTCAAGCGGGTGAGCAGCCGCATCATCAATGAGGTGCGCGGCATCAACCGTGTCACCTATGACGTTTCGAGCAAGCCGCCGGCCACCATCGAGTGGGAATAGCGCCCCTCGCATGAACCCCTAGGAGATACGGGTTGTCCTGAGCGTCGTTCGATTTTCCTTTGCCCGAGCGCAGGCGGTTGGGCTAGCGTGCTGGGATGAGCGAACTGACCCAACTGCTGCGCAGCCAGTACACCACCGACGGCCACATCATCGCGGGCGTTGGCGAGCACACCACCACGGCCGGGCAGACCTCCAGCCATCTCTTCGGTCGACTGGTTCAGCGCATTGAGCGCTCCTTGAGCGCAGAAGTTCGGCAGCGCAACCGGGCGGGCGTTGATGCTTACATCGCCCAGATCCGAGCCGTGAATGCCGACTTGGCCGACGCGGCTGCTGCCGCACTCGCCGAAACCCGCGCCCAGGGCAAGCCCTTGACGGTGCACAGGGTTCGGGAGTTGGGTGCAGATGAGATCAGCCACACCGTGCAGCAGCAGGCTGCCGCGCTGATGCAGGACTTCTTTGCCCGCGGGGTGTTTCGCGCAGATGGCCAGTGGCACGGTGATGCACGGGATGAGCAGCGCCTGACCATGGTTCGCCAGTCCATCGAGTTGGCGCTGGCCCATCTGCCTGAAGGTGAGCACCTCGAAACCGCCGCAGCCCTCTTGAGCCTGGCCCACAAATTGGACCAGTTGCGCGGGCATGAGCCCGATGAGTGGGTGGTGCCGTCCAAGCGAATCACGGGCAAGGGGCCAGAGCGGGTCCAGGTCTTCAACGTTCAATCGGGCAAGTTAATCCCATCGTCCGTCACGCATGCGCAGTGGAAGGCGCTCAATGAAGCGCATGCCCAGTTTCAAGCGTGTCAGGCCCCTAGCACCGACGACCGCACCCTGAGGGGAACGGCCCTGGCACTGATCGAGGCCACGGGCGCACACCGCGGTCTGCGGTTCATCCAGCGCTCACCCACACCCACTCTGGTGGAACTGGCTCGCGCGGTGGGTTTCGGGGTGTACACCGAATTCGATACCCTGCATTCGCTACAGGCCCAATTGGATGCACAGGCCTTGGATCCCACCAGCCAAGACCTGCTGGCACGCTACAACGCACAAGGGCAGGCCCTGGATCAGGCCTTGCACTTTGAGCCGGTGGCACCGGCTCAAGCGTTTGAATCGGCGCCCACCGACAAGGAAGATCCCGTGGCCGCCACGCCTCAAGCGGTGCGGGACCTGCGCCGGTTTTTCGCCGACTGCTTGGCGCCTCAGAATCCACTGGACCTGCAGATCGGCCAAGAGCCCGACCGCCTGAAGAACGTGGCGCTGGCGCATACCGATCTGTTCGTGACCTTGGCGATGAGCAAGCCCATGTCCGCCATCACCGGTGAGTCGGGGGTTCCCGCGGCGGCCTTGGCTGCCTTCGGGTACATGCTTCCTGTCGACCTGTTCCAACAGGTGGCGGACTGTCCAGACCCACAGGAGCGCCGGGCCCTCATCCGTGCGCACCTCAACGCCTTGCCGCCAGCGGCCTATGAACAGCTCGCCCAAGGCATAGCCCAATCCATGGCGCAAATTGAGCCGACGGTACAGGCCGTGATGTCGCAGTTGTCTCAGAACTTTGGCACGGTGCCTGGCAACTTGGCCCAATTCCTGAGCGCGGCGTTCAAGCGCTACTACGCGGAGCAGTCACCGGCCGATCAACGGGCCATGCTGGCCTCGTATATGCGAGAGGCCGTGCTGCACTCCAAGCCCCCACAGGCCTTGGCGGCCTTGATCAAGGGTGCCGGGCCGCTGATGATCAAGATGCTGCAGATGGTGGGTGACAGCCTCGGACAAGGGCCATCGGGACAAGAGCTTCGTGCCGCCCTGTCCTTTGTCAAGACCGACCTGCCGCCCATACACCCGGTTCTGCGCAACGCCATGTTGGCCGCAGTGGTCGAGGATTCCCAGGGCGCCATCGTGGCGCTGAAGGCCATCCGCAGTCTTGGAGCGGCGTCTGTTGGGGAAACCTTCCTGGGGCTGATATCGAGCAGTCGCAGCCGTATTACATGATCGCCAAACGGGCACCGGGCTGCACCGCGGCCCATTACCTGAACTTTCTGACGGCGTATGACCCACCG
>RFPX01000390.1 GCA_009925955.1 Betaproteobacteria bacterium | reverse complement strand
ATCTACTCCAACCACGAGCGTGGCTTTGCCCTGTGCAGCATGCGCTCACACAACCTGTCTCGCTACTATGTGCAGTGCAGCCTGCAAGACAAGGTGGAGCAGTGGAGCGACCAAGCCTTCTGGGACGAGCTGCGCACCCGCCTGGACCCTGCCGCCGCACAGTCCCTGGTGACGGGCGACTCGATTGAAAAGAGCATCGCGCCGCTTCGCAGCTTCGTGACCGAGCCGATGCGCTTTGGCCGGCTCTTTCTGGCCGGCGACGCGGCGCACATCGTGCCGCCCACCGGCGCCAAGGGCCTGAACCTGGCCGCCAGCGATGTGTACTACCTCAGCAGCGCCCTGATCGAGCACTACCGTGAGGGCCGCAACAGCGGGATCGATCACTATTCGACCCGCTGCCTGGCGCGCGTGTGGAAGGCCTCACGGTTCTCCTGGTGGTTCACGTCGCTGATGCACCGCTTTGAGCAAAGCAGCCTCAGCGGCGGCCCCATGGGCTATCGCTTGCAGCAAGCCGAGTTGGAGTACTTGGTGCAGTCCGAAGCCGCACAAACCGTGATGGCGGAGAACTATGTGGGACTGCCTTTCTGATCTGATCCTGGAGAGGGGGACGCGAGGATGAGCCAACAGAACAGGGACGCGGGCACTTACGGACCGTTCGTGCAACGCCGCAGCGAGGTGCACCCCGCTGCACTGACACCGGGCTACAAGACCAGCGTGCTGCGCTCGCCGCGCCAGGCGCTGATCTCCATCAAGCAGTCGCTCACCGAGCGCACCGGGCCCTTGTTTACACCGCAAGAGCTGGGCCCAAAAGACAACGACCTGATTCTCAACCACGCCCAGAGCGGATTGCCCGTGGGCGAACGCATCGTGGTGCACGGCTATGTGCGCGACGAGTTCGGACAACCTGTTCGCAATGCACTGGTGGAGGTGTGGCAGGCCAATGCCAGCGGGCGCTACCGCCACAAGAACGACCAGTACATCGGTGCGCTGGACCCCAACTTCGGCGGCTGCGGACGCATGCTCACCGACGAGCACGGCCACTACCGCTACCGCACCATCAAGCCCGGTCCCTACCCTTGGCGTAACCGCATCAACGACTGGCGCCCCTCCCACATCCACTACTCCCTGCAGGGCGACGGGTGGGCGCAGCGTCTGATCACACAGATGTACTTCGAGGGCGACACCCTGATCCCGGGCTGTCCCATCCTTCAGGGCATTGCCGACGAGGAGCAGGTGCGTGGCTTGATTGCCCTGGAAGACCGGGGGCACTTCGTGGAGCTGGATGCGCGCTGCTACCGATTCGACATCGTCCTGCGTGGGCGTCGCCAAAC
>RFPX01000389.1 GCA_009925955.1 Betaproteobacteria bacterium | reverse complement strand
TCGGTGCTGGGGATGGGCAGGCCGATGGTGCCGCTGAACTCCTTCAAATCCAAGCGGTTGGATGTGGCCACCGGCGAGGTTTCGGACAGGCCATAGCCCTCCACCACGGGGCAGCCGGTGATGCGCATCCATTTCTCGGCCGTGGCCTGCTGCACGGCCATGCCGCCGCCGTTGCTCACCTTCAGGCCGGACCAATCGAGCTTGGCGAACTCGGGCTCATTGGCCAGCGCATTGAACAGGGTGTTCACCGCTGGGAACATGTTCACCCTCACGCTGCGCAGGGTGTTGATGAAGCCGGGAATGTCGCGCGGGTTGGGGATGAGCAGATTTTGCGAGCCCATTCGCGCGCCCATCAGGTAGCAGATGGTCAGCGCGAAGATGTGATACAGCGGAAGGGCGCACACGATCACCAGCTGCTTGTCGCCGATTTCGTCGAGTTTGGGCTTGAACCAGGCCTCTGTTTGCAGCACATTGGCCGTGACGTTGCGGTGCAAGAGCGTGGCACCCTTGGACACGCCCGTGGTGCCGCCGGTGTACTGCAGGAAGGCCACGTCGTCGGGCGACACCACGGCCCGCTGCAGTGGGCGCCGGCGCCCCTCTTCGAGCACCTGGCGCCAGCGCGTCACGGTCCGTCCGCCGTCCAGGGGCAAGCGGTATTCGGGCACCATCTTGCGCAGATGGCGCACCGCGAAATTCACAAAGCGCCCCTTCCACCAACCGATCAGGTCGCCCAGGCCGGTCACCACCACATGCTGCACATCGGTGCGGTCGATCGTCTCTTCCAGGGTGCTGGCGAAGTTCTCCAGCACGATGATGGCCTTGGCGCCCGAGTCCTTGAGCTGATGCTCCAGTTCACGCGCGGTGTACAGCGGGTTCACGTTGACCACCGCATAGCCTGCGCGCAGGATGGCGGCGATGGCCACCATGTACTGCGGCACATTGGGCATCATGATGGCCACGCGGTCGCCATGCTTCAGCCCGGTACCCTGCAGCCAGGCGCCCAAGGCCTGCGAGAGCTGGTCGATCTGACCGAAGGTCAGCGTGCGTTCGAGGCAGCGCGAGGCCGTGCGGTTCGCGTAACGGCGAAACGAGTCCTCCAGGATGTCCACCAGGGTGAGGTGGGCGGGGATGTCCACGGTGGCGCCCACCCCGGCCGGGTAGTGGTTCAACCAGGGGGTCGACGCGTGGCTTGAGTCGGGTCGGATGGCGGCGTGCATGGCGCGAAGTGTAGGGCGGCGCAGGCGACACAAGTCCGCGAAAGGCGCGGGGTTTTTGGGCGCGCCCGTCGGGCCGTTGAGCTTGGTTAGGATGACGAATTACCGGCGGAGACCCTTCATGACCACCC
>RFPX01000388.1 GCA_009925955.1 Betaproteobacteria bacterium | reverse complement strand
ACGCCACCACGGGCGTGCGCAACCGTGATTCCCGCTTTTTCCTGAAACAAGACGGCTCCATCGAAGCGCTGTCCAGTTCCGCCACCGCGGCCGCGGGCTTGCGGCGGGCCGTGGTCGGCTTGCGGGGCACAGCAGCTTTTTTCGCCGCAACGGGTTTGCGGGGTGCGCTCGCCTTGCGGGCCACAACGGCCTTGCGCGGCGCTGGTGCCTTGCGCGCTGCGGACTTCACGGGGGGCTTTGCAGAAGTGACCATACAGATCTCCTATAACGATATAAATCATTTATACCGTTTACACTATTTATCAGTCAAGCCCCGATGAAACGACGCCGATACGCTGGCGACATCGTGGCGAAATCCAACATCATCGGCAGATCGGCGCAGCCGAAGGCAGAATCCCATGCCGGGGCTCCCAGCACCTGAGCACCGATCTTCACGTAGCCGCGCACCAGTGGTGGCCATTCAGCGGGGCCACTCGAGGGAAGCAGATCCACCGGAAGCGCCACATGCGGCGCAACCCGTAGGGATTCCGGCGCCATGTGCAGGCTTCGAAGTTCATGCCACAGGCGCGCAGCATTGGCACCACCGTCAGGCATCGGAACGCTGGCGCAACCTATCGCCTGCTGCACGCCATTGGCATGCAGAAATCGCACCAAGTGCGTCCACAGCATCAGGATGACACCGCCCGTGCGCCACGGAGCGGCAATACACGATCGCCCGAGTTCGGCCATCGTAGGCTTCAGATGCGCCAGACGGGAAAGATCGAATTCGGTCTCGGTGTAGTAGCGCCCCAGACGATGTGCCGCATCTGGCAGCAACACGCGGTAAGTGCCCACCACCTGCGAGGGGGAATCCTCACCAGGCGCCGTACAAACGATGAGGTGCTCACAGTGGTTGTCGAACTCGTCAACGTCCAACCCCTCGTCATCGGCTGGGGTCTGTGCGCCCCACTCACCGTGAAAAACCTGATAACGAAGGCGTTGCGCCGCCTGCAGGTCTTCTTGGTGGCGCGCCCAGGTCACCATCAGTTCACCGCTGGTCTTCGCTTCGGTCTGTGCGGCAAAGGGGGCCGCGCTGCTTGTGGCCAGTTGATGCATCTCGAGCTCCTTGCGTGCAGCCTCCATGCTGCAAGCGCTCGATGAGCAGCATGACTTGCTCATTTTTGACGCGCCGGCCTCGTCGCAGTGCAGCGACGGGCTTCATGTGGCCGCGCACTGCGGGCTGGCGGTGCTGATTGCGCAGCGCAACGTGTCGTCCTTGCCGCGCCTGCTGCAACTGAGCCAGGGGTTGGGCGATTTGGGGGTGCGGGTGGCGGGCACGGTGCTGCGCGAGTCCTGAACATGCAGGCTT
>RFPX01000387.1 GCA_009925955.1 Betaproteobacteria bacterium | reverse complement strand
CATGGCCATCCACACGATTTTGAAAATGGGCGATGCCCGCTTGTTGCGTCACGCCCAAGCGGTCACTGCATTCGACACCCCGGCCTTGCACCAACTGGTGCGCGACATGCAAGAGACCATGGACCATGTGAACGGCGCGGGTTTGGCGGCCCCCCAAATTGGGGTGGATTGGCAGGTGGTGATTTTTGGCAGCGGTCAGGTCAACCCCCGCTATCCCAATGCACCGCCGATTCCCAAAACGGTATTGGTCAATCCCACTTGGAGCGCTTTGGATGCACAAGAGAGCGAGGATTGGGAGGGCTGTTTGTCGGTTCCCGGGCTCAGGGGGCAAGTCCCCCGTTGGACACGGGTGCGCTATCGGGGCCTGGACGAGCAGGGCCAGGCCATTGACCGCGTGGTCGATGGCTTTCATGCCCGGGTGGTACAACACGAATGCGACCACCTCCTGGGCATCCTGTACCCGCAGCGCATGCGCGACTTCAGCCAGTTCGGATACACCGACATCCTGTTTCCTGAGTTGGCTGCAGCCAAAGGCGATGACGATTGAGGTGCGGCCGTCATCCGCAGGCTGAGCGGCTGCGTTGTGCACCCATGAAACTTTGCTTTGGTCTTTTCCGTGCGGCACCGTGGTTGCCGATGTCCAGCTGGGCCGGGCTCGCGTGTGCCTTGGTGTTGGGCGTGCTGGGGCCCCAGGCCGTGCGGGCACAGCCTGAGCTGACCGGCACCAGTGCCGTACCGGTCCCCATTGAACGCGTGGGCCGGGTGGCGAGCCTCAGCGGGGCCGCTCAAGTCTGGGATTCGCAGGACCGGCAGTGGATTCCCGTTCAGCTGAACAGGCCCATCACAGAAGGCGACCGCATCCGCAGCGAAGCGCAGGCGCGCGTTGAAGTCCAGGTGGGCACCTTGGGGCTGTGGGTGGGCCCCAGCAGCGACGTGGAGTTGGTGCGCTTGGACACGCAGGCGGCCCAAGTGCGCGTGCACCAGGGACACCTCGTGGCCCGCGTGCGAACGCCCGAATGGGCCCGGTCTCTGCAGCTGTTGACGGGTGAGTTTCTTGCGCATCCCTTGTCACCGGGCCTGTACCGTGTGGACCGCGACACCATCGCGGGTGGGCGCTCAGCCGCCGCCGCCCTTCGTGGCCTGCTCAGCGTTCAGGTGTCTGACGCGCGGCTGCAGCTGGCCGAGGGCCAGCGCCTGGAGGCGATGGGTGCGCAGGCCGGTGGGGGCTTGCGCAGCACCGTGTTGCTCCAAGACGCCTTCGCTTCCTGGGTACAGGCGCGTGACCAAGCCCCTGATGCCCCCGTTTCGGCGGCGGCCTCGCCTTGGAGCGAGGTCACCGCCGAAACGGG
>RFPX01000386.1 GCA_009925955.1 Betaproteobacteria bacterium | reverse complement strand
CCTGGTCGTTGTAGCCGCTGCGGAAGACCTGAGACACGGTGGTGATCCACGGGCCCTTGCTGCGGGTGAGGAAGGCACTGTGCTTCCAACGCAGCCCCAGGTCACCGGCAAAGCTGAACTGGCCGATCTCGCTGGCGCTCCAGGCGGCCGAGGGCACCACTCGCGAGCGCTTCTTGAGCAGGTAGGTGCCATCCAGGCCGGCCGTCCAGCGGGCGTCCATCGCCATGAAGCCGCCACGCAGGGTGACCTCCACACCAGACGTTTCGGTCTCACCCGCGTTGATCCAGCGCTGGTCCACCGCGGTGATCCTGCCCGCTGAATCCCGAATGAAGCGCTCGGGGAAGAGGTTGTAGTTGTCGATCAGTTGGGTCAGCGACAGGATCTGAATGGTGCCTTCACGGCGGATGGTCCACCAGTCCAGACCCATGCTGAGGTTGGCGGTGGGCTCGACGATGAAGCCCACAGAACCCATCTTGGCCTCTTCGGGGCCGAGATCGGGCTTGCCGCCGTTGATGATGTTGGCGGCACGGTCAATGAACGCGCAGCCCGGATCGGTGGTGTTGGGACGACCACTCGGGCAGGTCTTGGGGTCCACCAGCGTGGTGCCTGTGAACAGGGACTCGGCCGAGCCGTTGTAGAGCTGGTTGAAGGTGGGCACACGGAACCCGGTGCTGTAGGAGCCACGGCCCAGGAACTGCTGCGAAGGCTTCCAACGCGCTGAGACCTTGGGGTTTGTGGTCACGCCAAACCCGGTGTACTCGTCACGGCGGGCCGACAGCGTGGTCTCGAGCTGCTTGGTGATGGGCACCAGTAACTCGCCGTAGAACGCCTTGACATCCCGCTTGGCACCCAGGAGCACGTTGGTTTGGTCAAACGGTGCGGCAATGATGATGCGCTGGGCCGCCAGGTCGCGCTCGTCGCCATTGAAGCGGTACTCTTCTCGGCGCAGGTCAGCACCAACGGCTGCCATCACCTCACCTGCGGGCAGCTTGGCCACCGGGCCCGATGCCGTGAAGTCCGCTTGTTGCATGGTGAACTTGCCGCCGTACAGCACCACACCAGCAGCCGAGGCTTCTTGCAACGCAGCAAGGCCGTCGGCACTTTGGGTTTGGCCGGGGAACAGGAACACGTTGATGCGGCCGCTGTTCAGCGCGGGGATGATGCCCGGGCCGCCATCGGATGCGCCGGTCGCCGTGGTGCCGCGGTAGTAGTAGCCCGTGCCGAGCTTGGACTTGGCTTCGCTGGTGGCCTGGATCAGGCCTGCGCGGTACTCCCAGCCTTTGCCCAGCGGGCCGTCCATCGTGACGGCCCAACGCTGTGTGTTGGCCTGAGTGGTGAGCTCGCGCGGA
>RFPX01000385.1 GCA_009925955.1 Betaproteobacteria bacterium | reverse complement strand
TTGGTCAGCTGCAGTTCCAGCTGGGTCAGGGCCCCCTTGCGTTCTTGCGACACCAGCTCCAGCGTGAGCCTGGGCGTGAGCGCGGCCACGCGCAGGAAGGCCGCGCTTTGCTGCTCACAGGTCTGTGCCAAACGCTCGTAGGGTGGGTTCCAAACGCCCACCCGTGGGTCATAGCCGTCCACTTCCACCTCGCCGATCTGCGGGTGCTGCACCTTCTTCCAGGGTTTGAACAGCCGCCCGGCGTTGTGCTCGCGGTCAAAGGCATGTAGCTTGCGCAAGTCGTCTCGCGTGAGGCGGCTGTAGTGCTCCACGAAGGGCTTTTTGCGCTCGATGCCCAGTTGCTTGAAGAGGTCCCACAGCTCCACCACATACGCCAGCGCGCCGCGCTGGTAGTAGGCGTAGTCCGACAGGTCGCCGTGCAGGGGCTTGTCGGGCTCATAGAGAAACTCGTGATAGCCGCTGACGGTGGCGTAGCCGGTGTGCTCGGTCATCCACTCTTCAACCTGGCGGTAGATGGCCAGGTCGCCGGGGTTCATCTTGGCATCGGGCTTGTCGCCCAGCGGACGAATCAGCACACCGCCAAAGGTGTGCAGGTTCAGCCAAACCATGATGTTCGGGTGCCGTGTGGCGAAGTCCATCACGGCGCGCGTTTCCCGCGCGCTGCCCGGGTAGTGCCCCGCGCCCATCTGTTGCGGCTCGGGCGCCCAGTGATAGGGAAAGTTACGGTTGAAGTCGTAGAGGTTGTCGTTGAGAAACTGGTGGCCTGGAATGTGGCGGCCATCAAAGTTTTCGATCAACCCTTCCGGAAAGAGCTTGTAGTACGGGCCCTCATCTTCGGCCAAGCGCGGCACCATCACCGGTGGGTTCAGGGCCTGGCCATCTGGGCCACGCAACTCCACCAGTTCCCCGTGCGGGTCTTGCACGCGCATGTAGCCGGCCTTGCCGTCGCCGTTGATGTCTTGGTGCTTCCAGTAGGCGTGGCCTTGGTTACTGCGGTCGTTGACCGGGCTTGAGCGCACATAGCGGCCCGTTTTGAGCACGGCTTCGGCCCCGTCGGGCGAGATGCGCGGCACCACATAGAACAGGCTCTCGCGGATGGCTTGCGCCAAGTGAGCGGGAAGGGGCTTGCCGCCCGCTTCGTTCCGGCCTTGGTGGATGCCGATCACGTCTTCGGCGATGGCCAAGGCCACACTGGAGCCGCAGACTTCACTGGCGTGCATGTTGCCGTCGACCCACACGGCCGGGCGGATGCGATCGGGCTCGGGGCCGATGGTGATCAGCGGGATGTCGCGCCCCTGGGCGCTCGTGCCCAGGCTGGACAGGTGCACCAGCCCGGGATGGGCTTGAGCC
>RFPX01000384.1 GCA_009925955.1 Betaproteobacteria bacterium | reverse complement strand
TCAGCCGCAGCTGGCCGGTGACGTTGTCCATGCCGATGGCCGCCAGCGTGAAGCCGAGGAACATCGCCGCCACCGTCTTGGCCGGCGAACCCTTGCTCATGCCGACAAAGCTGCAGAAGGTGAGCAGGTAGACCGAGAAGAACTCCGCAGGGCCGAACTTCAACGCGAACTTGGCCAGCACCGGCGCCAGGAAGGTGATCACGATCACCGCAAAGAGCGCGCCGACAAATGAGGAGGTGAAGGCTGCGGTAAGCGCCTGCGCGGCCTTGCCCTGCTGCGCCATGGGGTAGCCATCGAAGGTGGTGGCCACGCTCCACGGTTCGCCCGGGATGTTGAAGAGGATGGAGGTGATGGCTCCGCCGAACAACGCCCCCCAGTAGATGCAGCTCAGCATGATGATGGCCGAGGTGGGGTTCATGCTGAAGGTCAGCGGCAGCAGGATGGCAATGCCATTGGCGCCGCCCAAGCCGGGCAGCACGCCGATCAGCACGCCCAGCGTGATGCCCACCAGCATGAACAACACGTTCTGCGGCGACATCGCCACCGCAAAACCATTCATCAACAGGGAGATTTCTTCCATGGCCAGGTCCGGTTCAGGCCTGCGCGCGTTGGTGCAGACGAGGGATCAAGGCGGCCACCCAGTGCCGCCGCGTTACTGCATCAAACAGAAGACGGCCGGCAGGGAATATCACCGGCCCATCAGAGGGGGGAGCTTTGCGTTCAGAAACCGAGCATGGCCTCGATCGGGCCCTTGGGCAGGGGCACGAGGAACCAGCGTTCGAACACCACGAACACGGTCAAGGGCACACCGATGGAGACCATGGCGCTCAGCGGCCAGCCGAAGCGGCCGTGGCGGCGCATGAACCAAGCGATCAGCACCACCGACGAGACGTACAGGCCGACGAAGCCCATGGCCACCACATACAGCGTGGCCGGCACCAACATGGCCATCACCAACTGCAGCTCATCACGCCCGACAAAGGTGCGGTTGAGCAGGCTGGTGCCACCATCGGCCGTGGCGCGGTTCATCCAGCAGGCCAAGGCCTTGAACAGCACGACACCGCTGGAGGCCAACAGCATCAGGCCGATGTAGAAGGGGAAATAGCCCGACTGCGGGCCATCGTCGGCCCAACCAGCGCCCAGGCGGATGCTGTCGAACACCACCAATGCGCCCAGCAGCATCAGGAAGCCGGCCACCCCCAGTTCGGGGCCGAGCTCTGAGACCCCTTTGCTCGCAGACGCTTCAGCCGTGTGCGCAGGGTGGCCTTCATCAGCCTCAAAGGCCGAGGGCGTGTCGTGCAGAGCGGCAGTGCCGGGCAGGGTGGTGGTGTTCATCGGGTGCTCCTGTGG
>RFPX01000383.1 GCA_009925955.1 Betaproteobacteria bacterium | reverse complement strand
ATAGCTGCGGTCATGCGTCGAGCGGCGCGCACCAAACTTGATGTTGGTGAGGAAGCCGGTGGCCATCTTGTAATCGCCATCCAGGTGGAAATACGACTCCTTGTCCAGGGCCTTCACCGCCGCGCCCTGGTTGCTCAGCAGTGAAAAATTGGCGGTGTTTCGAAGGTCAATGGGTTGGCCATTGGCACCATTGATGGTGTACTGCGCAGGGGCATCAGGCGTCTGACTGAACTTGACGGTAGATGGGTTGATCAGGCCGTAGACCAAGCTAGGCTGCGACGCTGTGGTCCCACTGCCTTCTGTGTAGCCGGCGCGGCCCCGGAGGCTGAAAGCCGACGTCAAGTTGTACTTGGCGTCCAAGTCCCAGAATGAACTCGTGGACTGGGCCCCCTGGCGGTTGAAGTGGTCGAACTGCAAACCCACCACATTGGAGGTGGCACCGGTGGGGCGCGTAATCGTGGCCGAGGTCACCACATCACCCGTGATGACGGCATCCTTGATGAGGTAGCCGGCGTTGTTGACCAGGCCATAGGGCAAGGCATAGGCCGAACTGTTGTAGTTGTCAGCGTTGAGCTGGGCCTTGAACAGCGAGGCGTTGACTTCCAAGTCTTTGCTGGGCTTGAACTGCCAGCCCAGGTAGCCGCCGCTGCGCTGGCGAACGCCCTCGAACATCGCCGAGTTCAGGCTGCCGGTCATGCGCTTGCCCGCCAGGTCGGGGTTGCCGGAGGCCGTAGCCTGCGCAGCCGTGATCACGTTGTAGCCGAAGATTTCCTGCCCATCACGCCGCAGGTGCCGATCTTCCTTGAACACCTGCACCAGGAAGCCCATGGTGTTGCTGCCGTTTTTCCAGTTCAGCAGGCCGCTGACCTGCGGGTCGGTCTTGTTGGCCAACGCGGCGTGCACCGCACCCACCGACACCTCACCGCTAAGCGCTTGCCGGAAGCTCAGGGGCTTGCGCATGATGATGTCCACGCTGCCTGAGATGCCGCCTTCGGTGATGTCGGCGCGGCTGCTCTTGTAGACGATGGTCTGCCCAATGATCTGGGAAGGCATGAGACCGAAGCCCACGCTGCGGCCGCTGCCGGCTTGGTCACCCACGTGCCAGTCGCCCGAGCTGAGGGCGTGTCCGTTTACAGTGACCAGGTTCAGGTTGGGGCTGGTGCCGCGAATGGCCACTCGCTCGGCCTCGTCCATGGCCAAGGCGCCGCCGTACTGCACATTCACGCCTGGCAGGCGCGAAAGGGCGTCCGCAATGTTCTTGTCGGGCATCTTGCCGATGTCCTCGGCCGTGATGACATCCACGTTGGTATCGGCGGCCCGCTTGGTGACCAGGGACTGCTCGATGGAGGCC
>RFPX01000382.1 GCA_009925955.1 Betaproteobacteria bacterium | reverse complement strand
TGGATGCGCCGGTTGCCGAACCGGGCTGCGCGGGCATGCACGCGTGACTCGATGAAGCGTTCGGCGCTGAGCAGGCCTTGGGCTTGCAGTTCATCGAGCAGCGCGTCGACTTCGGCGCTGGTGCTGTGGGGGTTGGTGGCTGGGCCAGGCTCGGTGGGCCCGCCAGGCTCGCCCCCCTGGGCGGGTGGGCTGCCCGCCCCGGGCCTTTGGCGCACGGGGCGCAAGAGTTTGCGCCGCAGTTCGCTGCGGCTGTGCTCCCGAAGCGCCAGGGCCTGCAGGGCCCGGGCCTTCAGGGAGGGGGGCTTGCGCGAGAACGGCATGGGCGAGGCGGGCGCGGGGCGCGCCCAGTCCCTTAGGCCGCGTCGCCCGAGACCTCCAGGGGCGGGATGCCCATGAACTCACGGATCCGGTTTTCAATTTCCACCGCCACATCGGGGTTCTCTCGCAGGAACTCCCGGGCGTTGTCTTTGCCTTGCCCGATCTTTTCGCCCTTGTAGGCGTACCAGGCGCCGGATTTGTCGACCACCTGGGCCAGCACGCCCATGTCGATGATCTCGCCTTCGCGGCTGATGCCTTCGCCGTAGAGGATGTCGAACTCGGCTGTCTTGAAGGGTGGGCTGACCTTGTTCTTCACCACCTTGACCTTGGTTTCCGAGCCGATGACCTCCTCGCCCTTCTTGATGCTTCCGGTGCGGCGGATGTCCAGGCGCACCGAGGCGTAGAACTTCAGGGCATTGCCCCCGGTGGTGGTTTCCGGGCTGCCGAACATGACGCCGATCTTCATGCGGATCTGGTTGATGAAGATGACGGTGCAGTTGGTCTTCTTGATGGTGGCGGTGAGCTTGCGCAGGGCCTGGCTCATCAGGCGGGCCTGCAAGCCGGGCAGTGAATCGCCCATTTCGCCTTCGAGTTCGGCCTTGGGTGTGAGGGCGGCCACCGAGTCGACGATGACCAGATCGACGGCACCGGAGCGCACCAGCGAGTCGACGATCTCCAGGGCCTGCTCGCCCGTGTCGGGCTGGCTGATGAGCAGGTCTTGCAGGTTCACGCCCAGTTTTTGCGCGTACTGCACGTCCAGCGCGTGTTCGGCATCGATGAAGGCGCAGGTGCCGCCAATGGCCTGCATTTGCGCCACGACCTGAAGGGTGAGGGTGGTTTTGCCCGAGGATTCCGGCCCGTAAATTTCGATGACGCGGCCACGGGGCAGGCCACCCACGCCCAAGGCAATGTCCAGGCCCAAGGAGCCGGTGGACACCACTTGAATGTCTTCGACGGCTTCGCCTTCACCCAGGCGCATGATGGAGCCCTTGCCGAACTGCTTTTCGATCTGGGCCAGGGCGGCGGCCAGGGCTTTGGC
>RFPX01000381.1 GCA_009925955.1 Betaproteobacteria bacterium | reverse complement strand
ACTCTCGGTTCGACAAAGGGTTAAAAATGAAGGCTATTCAGATCACCCAATTCGGTGGTCCAGAGGTAATGAAGTATGTGGATCTGCCAGACCCAGTAGCTTCGGGCGAGGACGTCGTGATGGATGTGACGGCGATTGGAATCAACTACGCCGATACTCACCAGACTGAGGATTCGTATTTGTCCAAACAGACTTTGCCGTTAATTCCAGGAATGGAAGTAGTAGGCACGTTACCGAATGGCCAACGCGTATTGGCCCTTGCCGCAGGCGGCGGGTATTGCCAGAAAACTTTAGTGAATCCAAAACAGGTTATCCCATTGCCCGACCAAGTCTCAGACGGTGCGGCTTTAGCGATGATGGTGCAAGGAATTACTGCGTATCACATCTTGAAAACAGTCGGACATTTCAAAGCGGGCGAAAGTGTTGTGGTCCATGCCGGTGCCGGCGGCGTTGGTTCGCTTGCAATACAACTTGCGAAATTGTGGGGTGGATTTGTAATCGCAGTAACGTCTTCAGATGAGAAGAAGAAATTGTGTAAAGAACTCGGCGCTGATGTCGTGATCGATGCAAACGTTGAAGATATGAATGCCGCGCTTCGCGCAGCAAATGGCGGCAAGAGCGTTGATTTGGTTTTGGAGATGGTGGGTGGAAAGACTTTTGATCAATCACTCGAAGCGCTTGCGATGTTTGGGCGAATCGTGATTTACGGAATGGCATCGCGCACTATGCCGGCTCCAGTTCATCCAGCAACGTTGATGGGTAAATCAAAATCAATTTCGGGATTTTGGTTAGTGAATTGTTTAGGTAAGAAAGAAATGATGCAGGATGTTTTTGTTGAGTTATTTGGATTGATTATTGCTGGAAAATTGAAGCCAGTTGTTGGTGCGACATATCCGTTATCGCGTGCGGTTGAAGCGCATCAAGCCATGCTGGCGCGAAAAACTGTCGGCGCCGATGTAGCCCAGCGAGGTCTTCATCGGATCGGGCTGCCCGCCCGACGGCTTGTTGCCGCGAGGCCGGCCGCGCGCGCCAGAGCTGCCTGGTCCACCGTCACCGCGCGCTGCGGGCGGTGTGGACGGGCGCGGACCCGCGCCACGCGCGTTGCGCCGCCGGTCGCGCTCGCCGCGACCTTCGCCACCGTTGCGCTCGGGCGCCGGGGCTCCGGCTGCGTGCATCAGCGAGCGGATGTCGCGCTCGTCAAGTTCCACCCATGCACCGCGCTTGAGCCCGCGCGGCAGCACGACGCAGCCGTAGCGGATGCGGATGAGGCGGCTGACCGTCAGGCCCACCGCATCGAACAGGCGCCGCACCTCACGGTTGCGCCCTTCATTGAGCACCACTCGGTACCAATGGTTGACGCCCTCC
>RFPX01000039.1 GCA_009925955.1 Betaproteobacteria bacterium | reverse complement strand
TGGACCCCTACGCGCGGCCAGGCAAGCAGCCGGGCGCGTGGATGGACGATGTGCGCGGGCGCTGGCTGCGCCCGGAGGGCTCCCTGCAGACCCCCGTGGCGCACCTGGTGTGCAACTTCGCGCCTCCGCTGCCGGGCCAAGCGGCCCTGCTCACCCATGACGACGTGATCACCCTCTTCCACGAATTTGGCCATGGTCTGCACCACATGCTGACCCAGGTCAGCGACATCGGGGTGGCCGGCATCTCGGGTGTGGAGTGGGATGCGGTGGAGTTGCCCAGCCAATTCATGGAGAACTTCTGCTGGGAGTGGGAGGTGCTCAAGCACCTGACCGCCCATGTGGAGACCGGCCAACCCCTGCCCAGGGAGTTGTACGAGAAGATGATGGCGGCCAAGAACTTCCAAAGTGGCCTGCAAACCCTCAGGCAGATCGAATTCGCACTCTTTGACATGCGCTTGCATGCCGAACCTGAGCAAGCCTCGAGCGTGCAGGCCGTGATGGATGAGGTCCGCGCCGAGGTCTCGGTCAACCCGCCACCGGCCTTCAACCGCTTCCAACATGCTTTCTCCCACATCTTCGCGGGCGGCTATTCGGCGGGGTACTACAGCTACAAGTGGGCCGAGGTGCTCAGTGCAGACGCCTGGAGCGCCTTCGAGGAAACGGAGCCGCTGAGCGTCGTCACCGGAAGGCGGCTGCGCCAGGAGGTGTTCGAGCGTGGCGGCTCTCGCCCCGCCCTGGAAAACTTCAAGGCCTTCAGGGGCCGTGAACCTTCGATGGATGCCCTGCTTCGGCATCAGGGGATGGCGGGCTGATCAGCGCGGCCAGGCCCATCGCCGGACGCTGGGCCAGCAGCAACGCCGCTGCCATCAGCCACAAGGGCGCTGCGGTGGTCAGCGAAGCCGACATCAGGCCAAAGAGCACCGGCATGCCCACGGTGGCGGCGTTGGTGACCATCATGCGCAACCCCAGGGCCTGGCCCTGGCGGTCTGCCGGCGTCACCTGGTGCAGCATGGACAGCACCATGGGCTGCACCGACCCCAAGGCCAGGCCCAACAAGGCGGAGCCCACCATCAGGCCCATGAGGCCCGGAAGCCACGTGTAGATCAGCAACACCGTGGCCGCCAGGGCCATGGCGGCCCGAAGCATCTGTGTTTCCTGGATGCGCGAGGCCCAGCGCACGATGAACAGCCGCACCGCGGTGGCGGCCATCGCAAAGGAGGCAAAGACCACGCCAATCTCCGAGGCGCTCATGTCGCGCAAATGCCCCACCACCGGCACGGCAAATGTGTGGGCATCCCAGGCCGCGGCCATGGACAGGTTCAACAAAAGCAGCACCCGCAAGGGGCGTGAGCGCAGCAGCGCCCAAGATCCCGCACCCGCGGTGCCGGCCCATGCGGCCCCCACCACATGCTGCGGCGGGCTCAAGTGTTGGCCTACGCGTGACAACAAGGCATAGGCCAGCAGCGGCAAGGCCACCAACACCACAAACGCCCAACGCAAGCCGGCATAGTCAATGACCACGCCGCTGAGCAGGGGCGCCAGAACGTTGGACAGTGCCGGCCCCAGAGCCACCCAGCTGAAGATGCGCTTGAGGTCATGCCCTTGGTGGGCCAACTGCCCTGCTTCGCGCTGAATGGCCACGGCCGCCAGGCTCAGGGCCCCGCCGGTGAGCAGGGCCGCCAGGCCCACGGTCCACAGGCTGGGCGACCAGGCGCTGGCGGCGGTGCCCACCACGCCCATGGCGGTGGCCAGGCGAACCGGGCGCTGCAAGCCATGGCGATCGGCCAGGCGACCGGCCCAAAGCGACAGCACGATGGGGGCTACAGCAAACAGGCTGAGGATCAGGCCCATCATGCGTTCGTCGTAGCCCTGGCGCAGCACCCACAGGCTGGAGACGACACGGGTGGCCGCCATGCAGGCGTGCAGTGCAATCAGCCCAATGATGAGCCAGGCAAAGGTGGCGGGAAGGCGGGGAGTGTCGGCGTTCAAGCCCGCCGATGTTACGGCAGTGTGTCGGCCGGGCCCTCGGTTTCCTCACCCGGCAAGCCGATCAGCTCACGCGAGGACGCATCCGGCAAGGCCTGCACCTCCTGCAGCTTGCGGCCCATAGCGCGGGTGCGCACCGCAGCGGCCTCGATCGTGTTGGAGGCCTCCTGCAGCTTCTTCTGCGTCTTGGCCAGCACGTCGCCGAACTTGGCGAACTCGGTTTTGACGGCACCGAGCACCTCCCACACCTCGGCACTGCGGCGCTCCAAGGCCAGTGTGCGAAAGCCCATCTGTACGCTGTTGAGCATGGCCAACAAGGTGGTGGGGCCTGCCAGGATGATGCGGTGCTCCATCTGCAGCGCCTGCATCAGCCCCGGACGACGCAGCACCTCGGCATACAGGCCCTCGGTGGGCAGAAACAGAATGGCGAAATCGGTGGTGTGCGGCGCGGCGATGTACTTTTCGCGGATGCTGCGGGCCTCCAGGCGAATGCGCTGCTCCAGCGCCTTGCCAGCGGCTTCCACGGCTCCCGCGTCGCTGCGCTCCTGCGCCTCGATCAGGCGCTCATAGTCTTCGCGTGGGAACTTGGCGTCGATGGGCAACCAGGTGGGTGCAGCGCCGTCAAAGCCCTGTGCCGCGCCCAGGCTGTTGCTGCCGGCGGCCACACCGCCGGGCCCCGCCCCGCGCTGGGGCAATCGGATCGCGAACTCGACACGGGCTCCGCTGCCCGGCACCACCTCCACGTTGGAGGCGTACTGCTCCACCGTCAACACCTGCTCGAGCAAGGCGCTGAGTTGCACCTCACCCAGGATGCCCCGGGTTTTGACGTTCGTGAGCACCTTGTTGAGTGAGCCCACATCGCGTGCCAAGACCTGCATATCGCCCAGGCCACGGTGCACCTGCTCCAGGCGTTCGGCCACCTGCTTGAAGCTCTCCCCCAAGCGCTGTTCCAGCGTGGCGTGCAGCTTTTCATCCACCGTCTGGCGCATCTGCTCGAGCTTCTTTTCGTTGCCCTCCTGCAGGGCCGCCAGGCGGCTTTCCATCTGCGCGCGCATCTCGGTCAAGCGGCTGTCGTTGTTGGCCGCCAAGGCACGCAGCTGCTGTGAAACAGAATCCGACAAGCGCGCCAGCGCCTCGCCTTGGTGGGCCGACTGTTGCTGAAGCCCCGTGCTCAGGGCCTGCTGCACGGCGCCCAGCTGCAGGCGAAACCCATCGATCTGCTCGTTTTGGATACGGGCCACTTCGCTGCCCTGCGCCAGCAGGGACTGCTGCTGCTGGGCCATGTCGGCCCGCTGGCCCAAGGCCGAGCGCTGCACCTCGTCGCGCAAGCTGCGCTCCAAGGACTCTTGCAGAGGCAGCAGGCGCGCCACCACCAGGTCGGCTGCTTGTTGGGGATCGGGTGCCACCGCAGCTCGCGTGGCAGCCGAGCGCAACAGCGCCCAAGCCAAGCCCAACAAGGCCACGGCCATGGCCCCTATGACCACCCAATACCCCATCGGCGCGTCGTTCATGCCGCCAGCTTCCCGCAGCCCAGGCTCATCGGCTGAGCCACTGGGGCCACAATTCCCCGTTGATGGGCGTGGGCGGCTTGCGGCCGGCAAAGGCCTCTACCAGGTTGGCGGCCGCCAAGCCGGCCATGGCCCGCCGCGTGGCCAAGGTGGCACTGCCGATGTGCGGCGCCAGCACCACGTTGGGTACTTCCAGCAGGCCCGGGTGCACTTGAGGTTCGCCCTCGTACACATCCAGGCCAGCCGCGGCAATCACCCGGTTCTTCAGGGCCACCGCCAAGGCGGCGTCATCCACCACCCCGCCGCGGGCGATGTTGGTCAGGGTGGCCGTGGGCTTCATCAGGGCCAACTCGGCTGCCCCAATGGCGTGGTGCGTCTGCGCGGAGTACGGCACGACGATCATCAGATGGTCGCAGGTGCGCAACAGCGCCTCCTTCTCCACCCAGCGGGCGCCGCCCAATTCAGCCTCGGTGGCGGCATCCAGGCGTGAGCGATTGTGATAGACCACCTTCATGCCAAAGCCGTGCACGCCACGCCTGGCAATGGCCTGACCAATGCGGCCCATGCCCAAAATGCCCAAGGTGCTGCCGTGCACATCAAAGCCTGCCAGCAGATCGATCGTCCAGCGGTCCCACCGGCCGCTGCGCAAGAAGTGTTCGCTTTCGGACAGCCGGCGCGCCGCGGCCATCATCAACATGAAGCCCATATCGGCGGTGGTTTCGGTGAGCACCTCGGGCGAATAGCTGGCCAGCACACCCGCGGCGCTGCAGGCGGGCACATCGATGTTGTTGTAGCCGACGAACATGGTGGCCACCATCCTGAGCTGCGGGCAAGCCGCCAGCAGCGCCGCGTCGATGCGCTCACTGCCCGTGATGAAGGCGGCATCCTTGCCCTGCAGGCGCTGCACCAGCTCCGCAGGCGTCCACACCGTGTCGGCCGGGTTGTCTTCCACCTCGAAGTGCTCGCGCAGGGCCAGCAGGGTTTCATCAAACACGCGCCGGGCCACCAGCAGTTTGGGCTTACTCATCGAACCATCCTTTTCAACGGAACCAGATGAACGTCATGACCACAAACAGCGGAATCAGCACGGCGCCGCTCCACAGCATGTAGCCGAAGAAGCTGGGCATGCGGATGCCCCTGTCTTCAGCGATGGCCTTGACCATGAAGTTCGGCGCATTGCCGATGTAGGTGTTGGCGCCCATGAACACCGAACCCGCGGAGATCGCCGCCAGCGTGGCGCTCAGGGTGGTCATCAGCACCGCCGGGTCGCCACCGGCCAGGTTGAAGAACACCAGATAGGTGGGCGCGTTGTCCAAGAAGGAGCTCAGCAAACCGCTGAACCAGAAATAGGCCCAGGGCAGCGGCTGACCATCGGGGCCCGTGACCGCGCGCGCCACGGCGGCAAAGGCGCCCGCCTCGCCAGCGCGCAGCATGGCCAACACCGGGATCATCGTGAGGAAGATACCAATGAACAGCTTGGCCACTTCCTGCATCGGCGCCCAGGAAAACTGGTTCTTTTCCCGCACACCGGCTGGCGTGATCTTCAGCGACACGAACACCACCCCCACCAGCAGCACATCGCGCACGATCTGTTGCAGTTCCACCTCGGTGCCCGCAATGTTGAACGAAACCCCAGGCTTCCAGGTCCCGCTCATCAACACCAGGACCACCACCGCCAACAGCGGCAGGAAATTGATGACGCCCTCCAGGCCAAAGCGTTCGTCGTCCGGCGTGGGGTCTGCCGGCAGCACGCCCTCGCGCTGGTAGTACCAGCGGTCAATCACGTAGAACACGGCCAGGAGCGACCCCACCAGGAACAGCGTTTCCGGGAAGATGGTGGTGGCCGTCCAGAAGAAGTCCACACCCTTGAGGAAGCCCAGAAACAGCGGCGGGTCACCCAGCGGGGTGAGCGATCCGCCTGCGTTGCTGACGATGAAGATGAAGAACACCACCACGTGGGCCACATGCCGCCGGTTGTCGTTGGCGCGGATCAGGGGGCGGATGAGCAACATGGAAGCACCCGTCGTGCCCATGAGGCTGGCCAGCACCGCGCCCACGCCCATGATGGTCACATTGGTCATCGGGCTGCCATGCAAGTTACCCCGCACGTAAATGCCACCGGCGGCCGTGAACAAGGCGGTGAGCAAGGCAATGAAGGGGATGTACTCGGCCAACAGCGCGTGCACCACCGCGCCCGAGGCCGCTCCAAAACCGAACACCGCCGCAAAGGGCAGCAAGAAGGCCAGTGCCCAGGCTGCGGCAATCTTGCCGAAGTGGTGGTGCCAGATGTGCGGGATGGCCAAAGGCATGATGGCAATGGACAGCAGCATCCCGGCAAAGGGCAGGCCCCACCACGCCGACAGCTGGGTGCCGTCGATGTCGGCCGCCTGTGCCGTGCCCATGCCCAGTGCCATGAGCGAGGCCACCGCCCAGCGTTCCCAGCGCGTCTTGCCGGCATTGGCCACCGGCACTGAACCGAGGATGCGAGAGGCTTGCCACCCGCTGCAACGGGTCTGCGCAACACGGAAAGAACAACGTGTCATGGGGTGCTTACTCCAAAAAACGCGTGAACCCGGATGCCGGTTCGCGCTCGGTCTTGAGCTGCGCCACCGGCGGGGTGTTGTCGGCGTAGCCCAGGGCCATGCCGCAGATCAGCTCCTCATCAGGGCCTGCGCCGATGTGCGGCAGGATGATGCGGTGAAACTGGTTGAAGGCGGCTTGGGGACAGGTGTCCAAGCCATGCGCGCGCGCGGCCACCATCAGGGTCTGAAGGAACATGCCGTAGTCCACCCAACTGCC
This sequence comes from Betaproteobacteria bacterium, assembly GCA_009925955.1. Lineage (GTDB taxonomy): Bacteria > Pseudomonadota > Gammaproteobacteria > Burkholderiales > Burkholderiaceae_C > RFTU01. Next base: position 2,824 of record RFPX01000039.1, on the reverse strand, counting down.
CTTGCCCATCACACGGTCGATGGTGAACATCAGGCCCACGGGCGCGCCGAAGAAGCGGTAGTTCTGGGCGTGCTGCTCCTGCATACCGGCCTTGTTGTCCTTGGTCAGCCCCAGAAGACCGTACATGTCCCAGCCGATCTTGCGCCGACGGTCGATGTACGGTGACACCCACTGGGCCGGGTAGTAGTCATAGGCCTCGGTGTGCTGGGCGCGCTCGGCGGGGTCGTTGTAGGCCGCCAGAATCTTGTCACTCAGCGCATCCTTGAACGCACCGGTCAGCACGGTGACTTTCCAGGGCTGGGTGTTGGTGCCCGAGGGAGCCCGCGCCGCCAGGTTCAGGATGCGCTCGATCAGCTCGCGCGGCACGGGAAGCGGCCGGTAGGCACGCACCGATCGGCGCGAAACGATGGCCGCCTCCACCGCCTGCGTCGTGGCGGCCGTCACCTCGGGCAGGTGTTGTGGGTCGGGAATGAAGTCGGTGGTCATGGTCTCTCCAAAGAACGCAAGGCGGCCCGCAGCTCCGGGGGCAGCTCGCCCACCGGCCTGCGGGTGGCGCGGTCCACGTACACATGAATGAAGTGGCCCCGGGCGGCACACCGGTCTTGGCCTACCCCAAACAAGCCCACCTCGTAGCGCACGCTGCTGCGGCCGCGATGGGCCACGCGGATGCCGGCGTCCACATCCTGTGGAAACGCCAGGGGGGCGAAGTAATGGCACTGGGTCTCCACGACCAGGCCAATCACCGCGCCTTGCTCGATGTCCAAGGCACCGGACTCGATCAAGTAACGGTTCACCGCGGTGTCGAACCAGCTGTAGTACACGACGTTGTTGACGTGGCCGTAGACGTCGTTGTCGCTCCAACGGGTGCTGATACGGCCGAAATGGGGGTAGGCACTGCGGGGCTCAGCCGCGGGGCGGGGGGCGCTCATGGGGTCGATTGTTCCATCAGTGCGGGCTCCGGGCCTGCCAGTGCTGCCAATGCTGCCAACACTGGGCCAAGGTCTCCTGGTGCACGTCCACCGTGCGCTCGATGTCGTGCCCATAGCCCCCCGCCATGCTCACGGCCACGGGTATGCCCCGCTCGCCGCAGGCCTGCAACACCCGGCGGTCGCGCTCGGCCAAGCCTTGCTGGCTCAGCTTGAGCCGTCCCAAGCGGTCGCCCTCATGCGGATCGGCGCCCGCCACGAAGAACACCAGGCCCGGCAAGGCCTGCCCGTGGTCAGCCCACACACGGCCCATGGCGTGGTCCAGCGCGTCCAGGTAGGCCTCGTCGCCGCAGCCATCGGGCAGTTCCACATCCAGATCGCTGGGCTCCTTGCGAAAGGGGAAGTTGCGTGCGCCGTGAAGGCTGAGCGTGTAGACGGTGTCGTCGCGGGCGAAGATGGAGGCCGTGCCATTGCCCTGGTGCACATCCAAGTCGATCACCAGCACCCGCAGCAAAGCGCCGGGGCGGTGCCGGTGCCACTCGGCCTGCATCAGGCGCGCCGCCACGGCCACGTCGTTGAACACACAGAACCCGCTGCCCTTGTCGGCATAGGCATGATGGGTACCGCCCGCCAGTTGGGCGCTGACCCCCTCCTGCAAGGCGGCACGGGCGGCCGCAATGGTGCCGCCCACCGAGCGACGTGCGCGCTCGGCCATGGCTGGGCTCCACGGAAAGCCGATCTCCCGCTGCTGGGCAGCCGAGAGCAGGCCTTCAGCCACGGCCGTCACATACACGGGGTCGTGCACCAAGGCCAACTCGCCGTCGCGCGCTGCTGGCGCTTCCTGCAGTGCAATGCCGGGCAACCGGTCGCGCACGCGGTCGCGCAGCAGGCTGTACTTGCGCATCGGGAAGCGGTGTCCCGCCGGCAGTGGCAGTACGAAGTGGTCGCTGTAGAAGGCTTTCACACCTGCCAGTCTGCCAAGGACGCCGGCGCTGCGCGACCATGGGGCCTTGCGACAGCGTGGACCTAGGGCGCTGCCGCCACCTTCAGGCGTTCGCGTATGGCGCCCAGCTGGGCCAAGGCCGCTTGTCGACCGGCCTGAATCGCCTTTTGGCGGGCGGTGAAGTCGGCACTGCCCACCCCCGCCAGGGCGGGTCGAAGCACGACATCGGCCTCACGCAACTCAAACTGGTTGATGCTCTTGCCCATGATGGAAAACGTCTGCAGCAGCAGGCTGAAGGGGTCGTTGGTGGGCTGCCCCTCCGGCGCGGTGGAGATGTCGACCGCCACAATCACGTCGGCCCCCATTTCACGGGCATAGCGCACCGGAACTGGGGATACCAATCCGCCGTCCACGTACTCACGGTTGGCGATGCGCACGGGCTGAAAAACGGCCGGAACCGCACTGGAAGCGCGCACCGCTTGCCCCAAGTCCCCCCGGCGAAACAGCACGCCCTGACCCGAATCCAAGTCGGTGGCCACGATGCCCAAGGGCATGGGCAACTGTTCGATGAGGCGGCCTTGGGTCTGTTGGCGCACATAGCGGGCCAGCGCCTCACCACGGATCACGCCACGCCCGGGGAAGGACCAATCCGTGATGGCCGACTCGTCCATGCGCAGCGCCAAACGCGCCAGTTCGGCCCCGTTCAAGCCCGATGCATACAGCGCGGCCACCAAGCTTCCCGCCGAGGTGCCCGCCACGCAATGCGGCTTGATCCCCGACTCTTCCAGAACCTGGATGACCCCAATGTGGGCAAAGCCCCGGGCGGCTCCGCCGCCCAGCGCCAGGCACAGGCGGGGGGTGCGCCGCACCGGCTGCGCAGCGGGTGGGGCGGCGGCCTCCGTGGGCATGCCGCGATCAGGCTCGGAGCGCTCGGTCACCGTGCGCTCGGCCACGC
>RFPX01000380.1 GCA_009925955.1 Betaproteobacteria bacterium | reverse complement strand
GCGGCCGTCTGCGCGTCGTGGGTCTGCAGCACCTGCAGGGCGGCCTGCACTTGCGGCCAGGCCACACCAGGCCCCAGGCCAACGGGTGCGGCTTGCGCCGCAGCCATCCCTTCGGTTCGGATGCGTTTGACCCACTGGCCGGCATCACGCCCACTTTCAAAGCCCTGGCTTTGCAGCAGCACGGCGCCGTCGTGGGCGGCCAGCTTGAAGTAGAAGCGGCCATCGGTTTCACGGTACTGCTTGAAGCTGGGCAGCTTGTCGGGGGCCGTGGGGGCAGCCTTGGGCGCTGCCACCGACCCCGAACCGGCCAGGCGTCCCAGGCCCACCGCTTCACGCAGGGACTGCAGGAACGGGGTGGCCAGCGCTCGGGCCTTGCGCGCGCCTTGCAGCAAGATGTCCTCGAGCTCGTCGGGCCGCGCCACCAGCGCTTCGTAGCGTTCGCGCATGGGTGCCAGATGGGCTTCCAGCACGGCGGTGGTGCGCGCCTTGGCTTCGCCCCAGCCCAGCCCGGCCTGCAGGTCGGCGTGAAAGGCCGCACGCTGCTCGACCGTGGCCACGGCGTCATGGATCATCACCAAGGCCGAGCCTTCGGTGTTCTTGGGCTCTCCGGGCAGCCGCGAATCGGTGACGATGCGCGCCACCGTCTCGCGCAGCTGACGTGCACCGCCCTCAAACAGGGGCAGCGTGTTGTCGTAGCTCTTGCTCATCTTGCGGCCATCCAAGCCGGGCAGGGTGGCCACGGCCTCATCGACCTGTGCCTGGGGCAGCACGAACAGCTCGCGCCCTTGGCCGTACAGGTGGTTGAAGCGGGTGGCGATGTCGCGCGCCATTTCGATGTGTTGCACCTGGTCACGGCCCACGGGCACGCGGTGCGCGTTGAACATCAAGATGTCGGCGGCCATCAGCACGGGGTAGCAGAACAGGCCCATGGTGACGCCGGCATCGTCTTCTGCCCCCTGCGCCTGGTTGGCATCCGTGGCCGCCTTGTAGGCATGGGCCCGGTTCATCAGACCCTTGCTGGTGACGCAGGTCAGCAGCCAATTCAGCTCGGGAATCTCGGGGATGTCGCTTTGGCGATAGAAGGTCACGCGTTGCGGATCCAGGCCGCAGGCCAGCCAGGTGGCGGCAATCTGCAGCCGTGACTGGGCCACCCGGGCCGGGTCGTCGCACTTGATCAGGGCGTGGTAGTCGGCCAGAAACAGGAAGCTCTCGACGCCCGCTTCGCGGCTGGCAGCCACGGCCGGTCGAATGGCGCCCACGTAGTTGCCCAGGTGCGGCGTGCCCGTGGTGGTGATGCCGGTCAGAACGCGTTGACTCATTCGAAGATTGTAGGAGGGGCCTCAAGGCCCTGGCCGGTACACTGCCGCCCCTTGGCCCC
>RFPX01000379.1 GCA_009925955.1 Betaproteobacteria bacterium | reverse complement strand
GGCACCTTGGACCGGAAACCACGGCTTCATACACCTCAGCGCCCAACAGGGCACCCACCGCCCGCCGGCTGGGCACGGCCCCGCGGCGCTTCATGGCGCTGGGTCTCTGCGGCCTCATCGGTGCCCTGGCACCGGCCGCGGCGGTGCTGGCCCAGTCAGCGGGCCCTCGTGACGCCTCGCCCCCCTCACCCGGCCTGATCAGCAGCACCTGGTCGCGCAGCAGCGCGGCGGCAGCCTCCACACTGGAGACCCTGAGCACCGGTTGGCAACAGGGGCACTGGCGCAGCGCCTTTTCGCCCTACGCCCCCCACTTGCGCTACAGCCCCGAGCACTCCGATGTCTGGGCCGTGGCCCTGGAGCGGCAGCGCCCCGACCACTGGATGGCCGGCGGCTCTTTCTTCAGCAACTCGTTCGGGCAGCCCAGCGCCTACCTGTATCTGGGCAAGCGCTTTCCAGCGCTGTTGGGTCACCCACAGCTGTTCGGACAGTTGTCAGGCGGCCTGCTCTACGGCTATCGCGGCCAGTATCAGAACAAGGTTCCGTTCAACCACAACGGTTTTTCACCGGGGGCCTTGGCCTCGGTGGGCTGGCAGTTCAATCAGCAGGCGTCGCTCACGGTGCATGCCGTGGGCGATGCCGCCGTGATGTTTCAGTTCGCTTGGGACTGGCGCTGAGCGCAAAACAACACCGCGGGCACTGGAGCCCACGGTGTTGCTTCAGTCATCCTTGAAGGCCTTCTCGCGGCCTCGCTTGATCGAAGGCAGCGACACCACCACGACCATCAGCACCGCTGCGATGAGCAGCGCAGCCGACAGCGGACGGGTGACGAAGGCCGACCAGTCGCCGCGCGACAGCAGCAGCGCCCGGCGCAGGTTCTCTTCCATCATGGGGCCCAGGATGAAACCCAGCAGCAAGGGCGCCGGTTCGCACTTGAGCTTGTAGAACACATAGCCGAACAAGCCAAAGATCACCGCCATGTAAACGTCGAAGTTGTTGTTGTTCAGCGTGTACAAGCCGATGCAGCAGAACACCAAGATGGCGGGATACAGCAAACGGTACGGGACCGTCAGCAGCTTGATCCAGATGCCGATGAGCGGCAGGTTCAAGATGATCAGCATGAAGTTGCCGACCCACATCGAGGCGATCAGGCCCCAGAAGAGTTCGGGGTTGCTGGTCATCACCTGGGGACCGGGTTGGATCCCCTTGATCGTCATGGCGCCCACCATCAGCGCCATCACCGCATTGGGCGGAATGCCCAGGGTGAGCATCGGAATGAAGGAGGTTTGGGCGCCGGCGTTGTTGGCCGACTCAGGCCCGGCCACGCCCCGGATGTTGCCCTCACCAAACGGCGTTTCGTGGGGCTTGAGGGTCATCTTCTTT
>RFPX01000378.1 GCA_009925955.1 Betaproteobacteria bacterium | reverse complement strand
GTTTTGCTTAACTTAATCCAAACCCCGGGCTGGCATGCCCGGGATGGGGTCGGTTCAGCCCAAGCCCAATTTGGCCGCCAGCCCGATGCGCTGCAGCTTGCCCGTTGCGCCCTTGGGAATCTCGTCCATGAAGAGGATCTTCTTGGGCACCTTGAAGTCCGCCGCGCGGCCGGCCACAAAGGCTTGCAGGTCCTTTTCCGTGGCCGATTGGCCCTCGCGCAACACCACCACCGCGGCCACTTCCTCGCCCAGCTTGGGGTGGGGCATGCCGAAGCACACCACCTGGGCCACCGCCGCATGGTCCATCAGGATCTCGTCCACTTCGCGAGGGCTGATCTTTTCACCGCCCCGGTTGATGATTTCCTTGAGGCGCCCTGTGATGCTGATGTAGCCGTCCTCGTCCATCACGCCTTGGTCCCCGGTGCGGAACCAGCCGGCGCTGAAGCCCTCGGCGTTGGCCTTCTCGTTGTTCTCGTAACCCGCCGTGACGTTGTCGCCTCGGATCACGATTTCGCCGGTCTGGCCCCGTGGCAGCAGCACGCCATCGAGCATGATCGCCACTTCAGGCCCGGCGGCCACGCCCACCGTTCCCGGCTTGCGCAGCGCTGGCGGCAGGGGGTTGCTGGCCATCTGGTGGCAGGCCTCGGTCATGCCGTAGCTCTCGATCAACGGGGCGCCAAAGGCCTCCTCCAGCTCGCGGATGACCTGCGGCGGAATCGATGAGGACGAGGACCGCAGGAACCTCAAGGGATGGCGAGCAATCACTTCGGTGTTGCCCTTGGCCCGCTGCAGGATGGCCTGATGCATGGTCGGCACCGCCGTGTACCAGGTGGGGCGGGCCTCGTCCATCCAGGCGAAGAACTTCAGGGCGTTGAAGCCAGGGGTGCAAAACACCTCGGAGCCCGCCGAAATCGGCGCCAAGACGCCCGCGATCAGGCCGTGGATGTGGAACAGCGGCATGATGTTCAGCCCGCGGTCGGCGGGGGTGAACTGCAAGGTGGTTCGGATGTTGCGCGCCGAGGCCGCCAGGTTGCCCACACTCAAAGGCACGATCTTCGGCCGCGAGGTGGTACCCGAGGTGTGCAGCACCATGCCCACGTCTGAGGCCTGGCTCCAGCCCGCTTTGTCCGCCGGCACAGACGCGGCCGCCACGGAACCGGCGCCAGACGCCTCCAGGCTGAAGTCACCCGCCGGGGCGCCTTCGGCCACATGAAGCTCGATGACCCTCACCCCTAAGCGAGCGGCCACTTCCACGGCAGGGCTTGTGCTGCCATGCTCCACAATCAGGAGCTTGGCATTCAAGTCGCTCAGGTAGAACTCGAACTCGTCGGCCCGGTAGGCGGGGTTCAGGGGTGCGCTGGTGGTGCCGGCGGCACAAGCC
>RFPX01000377.1 GCA_009925955.1 Betaproteobacteria bacterium | reverse complement strand
AGCTCGGCAATGATGGCCGGCACCAGCGTCTTGTGGCCGGCAGCCAAGGTGCTCACGCCCACTGCGTGCACATCGTTCTCGATGGCCTGGCGCGCACATTCCTCGGGCGTCTGGAACAGCGGGCCCATGTCCACGTCGTAGCCCAGGTCGGCAAAGGCGGTGGCCACCACCTTGGCGCCGCGGTCGTGACCGTCCTGGCCGAGCTTGGCAATCATCACCCGCGGGCGACGGCCCTGCGCGTCTGCAAAGGCGGCAATCTCGGCCTTGAGCTTCTCCCAGCCCTCGGCGCTGTCGTAGGCAGCTGCATACACACCGGTCACCTTTTGAATGTCGGCGCGGTGGCGCCCAAACACTTTCTCCAGCGCATCGCTCACCTCGCCCACCGTGGCGCGCAGGCGGATGGCCTGGATCGACAGGTCCAGCAGATTGCCTTCGTTGGTCTCTGCCGCCCGGGTCAGCGCGGCCAGTGCGGCCTGCACCGCCGCGTTGTCGCGCTTGGTCTTGATGTCTTTCAAACGCGCGATCTGGCCGTCGCGCACCTTGACGTTGTCCACGTCCAAAATTTCAATCGGGTCTTCCTTGGCCAGCTTGTACTTGTTCACGCCCACGATCACGTCTTTGCCCGAGTCGATGCGCGCCTGCTTCTCCGCCGCCGCCGCTTCGATCTTGAGCTTGGCCCAGCCGCTGTCCACGGCCTTGGTCATGCCGCCCATGGCGTCGACTTCTTCGATGATGGCCCAGGCCTTGTCGGCCATTTCCTGCGTCAGGCTCTCCATCATGTAGGAACCGGCCCAGGGGTCGATCACATTGGTGATGTGGGTCTCTTCCTGAATGATCAGCTGGGTGTTGCGCGCGATGCGGGCACTGAATTCGGTGGGCAGTGCAATCGCTTCGTCCAGCGAATTGGTGTGCAGCGACTGGGTGCCCCCAAACACGGCCGCCATGGCCTCAATCGTCGTGCGCACCACATTGTTGTAAGGGTCCTGCTCGGTGAGCGACCAGCCCGAGGTCTGGCTGTGCGTGCGCAGCATCAGGCTCTTGGGGTTCTTGGCGCCAAAGCCCTTCATGATGCGGCACCACAAGAGGCGCGCGGCGCGCATCTTGGCGATCTCGAGGTAGAAATTCATGCCTACCGCCCAGAAGAAGGACAGCCGGCCGGCGAAGTCGTCCACGTCCATGCCCTTGGCAATGGCGGTCTTCACATACTCTTTGCCATCGGCCAGGGTGAACGCCATCTCCAGCGCCTGATTCGCGCCGGCTTCTTGCATGTGGTAGCCCGAGATCGAGATCGAGTTGAACTTGGGCATGTGCTTCGAGGTGTACTCGATGATGTCGCCAATGATCTTCATCGAGGGCTCGGGCGGGTAGATGTAGGTGTTGCG
>RFPX01000376.1 GCA_009925955.1 Betaproteobacteria bacterium | reverse complement strand
TGGTCACGCTCAAGGCCGCCGGTCTGATCCCTCAGATCGCCAAGGTGGTCAAGGTCATCAAGACGGGCGAGCTGTCCAAGAAGGTCACGCTCAAGGGCATCGGGGCCACCGCAGGCGCTAAGGCAGCCATTGAGGCGGCCGGCGGCTCCTTGGCCTGATCCTGGGCCTGAGCTGAAGAAACCAGAGCAAGGCAGCAACGAGCGTGTCAGCCAACGCAAATGCACTGGCCAAGAGCGGCAAGTTCGGTGACCTCCGTCGCCGCTTGGTGTTCTTGGTGCTGGCGTTGATCGTTTACCGGATCGGGGCCCACATCCCGGTGCCGGGGATCGACCCTGTACAGCTCAAGCAGCTCTTCAACAGCCAAAGCGGCGGCATCCTGAACCTGTTCAACATGTTCTCGGGTGGTGCCCTGTCGCGCTTCACCGTCTTTGCCTTGGGCATCATGCCCTACATCTCTGCATCGATCATCATGCAGCTGATGACCTATGTGGTGCCTTCGCTGGAGGCCCTGAAGAAGGAAGGCGAGGCGGGTCGGCGCAAGATCACCCAGTACACCCGCTACGGCACCCTGGGCCTGGCCATTTTCCAAGCCCTGGGCATTGCCTTGGCTCTAGAAGGCACGGCGGGTCTGGTGATCAACCCCGGTATCGGTTTCCGCGTGACCGCGGTGGTCAGCTTGGTGGCCGGCACCATGTTCCTGATGTGGCTGGGTGAGCAGATCACCGAGCGTGGACTGGGCAACGGCATTTCCATCCTGATCTTCGCCGGTATCGCTGCGGGCCTGCCCGGGGCCATCGGCGGCTTGTTCGAATTGGTCAACACCGGCGCGATGAGCATCATCGCCGCGCTGTTCATCATCACCATCGTCATCCTGGTGACCTATGGTGTGGTGTTCGTCGAGCGCGGCCAGCGCAAGATCCTGGTGAACTACGCCAAGCGCCAGGTGGGCAACAAAATCATGGGCGGCCAGTCTTCGCACCTGCCGCTCAAGCTCAACATGTCGGGCGTGATCCCGCCGATCTTTGCCTCGTCCATCATCCTCTTGCCCACCACGGTGGTGAGCTGGTTCGCCACGGGCGACAGCCTGCGCTGGTTGAAGGACCTCTCGGCGGCGCTGTCGCCGGGCCAGCCGGTGTACGTGATGCTGTACGCCGCCATGATCGTGTTCTTCTGCTTCTTCTACACGGCCTTGGTGTTCAACAGCCGTGAGACGGCAGAGAACCTGAAGAAAAGCGGCGCGCTGGTGCCGGGCATTCGCCCGGGTGACCAAACCGCCAAGTACATCGACAAGATTTTGGCCCGCCTCACCCTGGTGGGGGCGGTCTACATCACGGCGGTGTGCCTGTTACCCGAGTTTCTGGTGCTGAAGTACAACGTGCCGTTCTATTT
>RFPX01000375.1 GCA_009925955.1 Betaproteobacteria bacterium | reverse complement strand
GTGTGTTCTTTGTCACGTTGCTGTTGTCGAGCGTGGCCAGTCGGTCTGGGGTCCTGCAAGCGGTGGTGACCGGCAAGGAGTACCTGTATTTGTGGAGCCTGCCGGCTGCGTTTCTGTTCGGCATGCTGCGCATGGAGCATGTGCGATCGATCTGGCCCTTGATGGCCACTTGGCTGTTCGTTCAGGCGCTGGTGGTCGTGTGGCAGCGGTTTGTGGTGGCGCCGCGGCGAGGCGGCGACGCACCCTGGGACGCGGTGGTGGGCCTGTTTGCAGGCAATGCCCAAGGGGCCGGTGGCAGTGGAACCATGGCCATGGTCTCGCTTTGGGCGGCCGCCGGCGTGATCATGGGCTGGCGTGCGGGCATTGTTCACAGCGTGTGGGCACTCGTGGCCGGCGCCAGTGCCTTGCTGGCCTGTGCATTGGCCGAGGTGAAGGTGGCCGTCCTGCTGCTTCCGCTGCTGGGCGTGGTGGCGATCATCAGCCCTTCGCCGGGCGAGATGAAGGCCTCTCCCGCAATGGCTGATCGATCCAGGCGCTGGCTGCGTGCCGTGCCATGGACGGTGGTGATACTGGGCTTGTCAGGTCTGCTGATGTGGGCCCACCAGCAGCAGTTCACGCTGGCGGCAAGCCGGGAGTCTCAGTCACCGGCGCAGTACCTGCAAACCACCCTCAGCCGAAATCTGGACACCCGAAGCTGGGCCGACGAGCATGGCCAGTTGACGCGGCTGGGCGCCATTCAGTACTGGTGGGAGCGCCAATCGGTCAGTGACGTTCCGGGGTGGCTGATCGGCCACGGTGTGGGGGCCGTTCGGCGCTCGGCCCTGGCACCCAGCCCGCTGCTGCAGGGCCTGCGATTCGAGCCCGGGCGAAGCACCGCTGTGATCTTGCTGTGGGAGACGGGGGTTTTGGGGCTGGCGGCTTGGGTGGGTGCATCCGTGGGTCTGCTGGCGCTGGCGGTGCGCCTGTTGCGCCGGGAGTCATCGGCGCGTGAGTCGGTGTTTCTGCGCGCTGCCGCTGCGGCGATCCTGATCACCCTCCTGAGCCTTCCCTATGGGGCCGACTGGTTTGAAGCCCCCCATTTGGCCGTGATGCATCTGCTGGGGGTTTCTTGGGTGTGCGCCGTCTATAGGCGAGACCGCTTGCGCATCCAAGACGCCCATGGCAGCGGCATCGAGCCCAGGCACCAGCCATGAGGGGCGTTTCGATCGTGATCAAGTGCTTCAACGAGGAGCACAAGATTGATGCGGCGATCGCCTCGGCCTTGGCCGCTGGGCAGGAGCTTGCCCCCATCCCCGTGGAGGTGGTGGTGGCCGATTCCCGGTCCACGGATGCAACAGCTGCACGGGCCGTGCAGTGGGCCCGAAACCTGTCCGTTCGGGTTGTCCAGCTGCTGGAC
>RFPX01000374.1 GCA_009925955.1 Betaproteobacteria bacterium | reverse complement strand
CGGGCCGTGATCAGCAGGTCTGGACGAACCTGCATCCACAGAGTGGCAATCTCGGATGGATCAAAAGCGAACTCATAGGCCACATCGTTGACCACCGCCACCAAGGCCGATGGCGCCTGCTCGATTCGGGTGGACCGCGAACCTTGGTCAAGCGCCTCGACAAACTCCTCGGTTACCGCCAGCTGCTCGACCAGGAGGCGCCGAACGCCGGCGTCGCTGAGGTTGAAGTGCAGCCATAGGAAGCTGTCGTGCCCGGTGGGCGGAACCTGCGCACGCGCCTTCAGCCACGCCTGGCAATCAGGCCATGAGACAGAACGTGCGGGCGCGCCAGAGTTGAACGCGAAAGCACAGATCAGGCCCTGCGCATCGGATCCGTAGTGGTTCATCAATCGGGTCGAGGGTGGGGCGGGACGTACCCTGGAAACAAGCGCGGGTGCCACGTAGCCCCGGTGACGTGCGGCAGAAAAGCCATCGTGCGCGCTGAACATGTCAACTTCATGACAAGCCACCACCTGGCCTCCATAACACCGCTCAGCAACACGGGCGTGGTCATCAAGGTGCCATGAAACAGCAGCTAAAGTGGTGCGGTGAATGTCCATCGCTCGAGTCGCAACGGACCTTGGCACCTGCGTGGGTCCTGGATGACCTTTTGCCTGGCGGCGCTGCTGGCTTCACCCCAGTGCCACGCTGCACGCCCCATGTTGACCGACGACGCGCGCGTGGTGGATACAGACCACTGCCAGTTGGAATCCTGGACGGTCAAACCGGTCCAAGGCACCGAGCAATGGGGCTTGCCAGCTTGCAGCGGTGGGCGGGGCACGGAATGGGCTTTGGGCGGTCAGCGCACCCGCCTGGATGGGTCCTCCAGCGCGGTGATCAACGGCATCGGTCAGTACAAGCGCATGCTGCGGGATCTGGGCCCTGGCGGAGTCGGCGTGGCTGCCGCTATCGGCAGCGTCTACATCGACGGGCGCGCAGCGCCCTACATCTACCTGCCCATCAGTTGGATGAGCACCTCAGAGGGGACCCTGATCCACCTCAATGTTGGCCGTGCCTCCACGCCGCTGCGCAGCCTGGTCGACACCACGTGGGGCTTGGGCCTTGAGCAGCGCATCAGTGACACCGTGTGGTTGATTGCCGAGCGCTACAGCCCATCTGCTGCACAGTGGCAGGCGCAAGCGGGCCTGCGATGGTGGCTGGTGCCCGGCACACTTCAAGTGGATGCCACCGCTGGGCAACAACACCAGGCGACCGTGAGCAGTCGATTCGCCTCCATGGGTCTGCGCTGGATCTTTCGCAAGCCATTCCAGTCTGGTCAGTAAACGCCCATAAAAAAGGGCCTGCTGGTGGCAGGCCCTTGTCGCTTCTTGGCGCAACTGCAGATGCCCTGTGGTGAGC
>RFPX01000373.1 GCA_009925955.1 Betaproteobacteria bacterium | reverse complement strand
CTTCTATCTCGAGATCGCCAAGATGCGCGCTGCACGGCTCTTGTGGTGCCGCATCATGAAAGGGTTTGGTGCCCAGAACCCCAAGAGCCTGATGCTGCGCACCCACTGCCAAACCTCGGGCTGGTCACTGACCGAACAGGACCCCTACAACAACGTGGTGCGCACCACCATCGACGCCCGCATTGCGCGCAACACCCAGCTCATCATCCAGGAAGAGACCCACATCACCAATGTGATTGACCCGTGGGCGGGCTCCTACATGATGGAAAAGCTGACCCAAGACATGGCCGATGCCGCATGGGCCATCATCGAAGAAGTGGATGCCATGGGCGGCATGACCCGCGCGGTGGACAGCGGTTGGGCCAAGCTCAAGATCGAAGCCTCTGCCGCCGAGAAGCAGGCCCGTATCGACAGCGGCAAGGACGTGATCGTGGGTGTCAACAAGTACAAGTTGGCGCAGCAGGACAAGGTCGACATCTTGGAGGTCGACAATGTGAAGGTGCGGGAGGGGCAGATTGAGCGCCTTCGGCACATCAAGGCCACGCGCGATTCGGGTGCGGTGCAGGCCGCCCTGCAAGCCTTGACCGAGGCGGCCCGCACGGGCCAGGGCAACCTGCTGGACCTGTCGATCAAGGCGGTGCGCCTTCGGGCCACGGTGGGTGAGGTCAGCGACGCACTGGAGGTGGTCTTTGGCCGTCACCGTGCCGACATTCAAAAGGTGACCGGTGTGTACGCAGCCGCTTACGACTCCGCCGAGGGTTGGGACAAACTCAAGACCGAGATTGCCGCCTTTGCGCAAGACCACGGCCGCCGGCCGCGGGTGATGATCGCCAAGTTGGGCCAAGATGGCCACGACCGGGGTGCCAAAGTGGTGGCCACCGCCTTTGCCGATCTGGGCTTTGACGTGGACATGGGTCCGCTGTTTCAAACGCCCGAGGAGTGCGCCCGGCAAGCCATCGAGAACGATGTGCATGCGGTGGGTGTTTCCACCCTGGCTGCCGGCCACAAGACCCTGGTGCCGGCCATCATTGCCGAGCTCAAGCGGCAAGGGGCTGATGACATCATCGTCTTCGTTGGCGGGGTGATTCCGCAGCAGGACTATGACTTCCTGTTTGAGGCGGGGGTCAAGGGAATCTATGGGCCTGGGACACCGATACCGGCTTCGGCCAAAGATGTCTTGGAGCAGATTCGGGCGGCGCAGGGGGCGGGGTGAGCTTTTCCCGCTGTACTGGGGTGTTGCTGTTGGCCGATCAGATGGTCGCGCCGTACCGTGCCGCTCAGTTGGCCCGCCGTCCACCTGCCGCGCTTGGAGCGGATCAGATGACGGTGCCATGCCGTGCCGCTCATGTCCCCCGCCGCCCGCCTGCGGCGCTCGGCTCCTCCTTTAAATCGCGGCACGGC
>RFPX01000372.1 GCA_009925955.1 Betaproteobacteria bacterium | reverse complement strand
GGAGTCCTGAGCGTCCTGCGTGTGGAAATTCACGGCGCGTCCGGGCACCACCGTGGAGATGGCGTGCTTGTAGACCATCTGGGTGACGGTGTTGCGCAGGAGCACCACGTACTGGTCAAACGATTCAATATGCCCCTGGAGCTTGATGCCGTTGACCAGGTAAATGGATACCGGCACGTGTTCCTTGCGCAAAAGATTGAGGAACGGATCCTGGAGGAGTTGGCCTTTGTTGCTCACGATATGTTCCGTGTTGAGGTTTTTGTAAGTGCACATTAACACAAGCCGATAGGCTCGACCGGTCCATGGGCATGCTTCCAGCGGCCACCAGGGCCCGTGGGGTCTCGGTGGTCGAGATCAGGCTGGCCCGTCGGTGAAGGGGTTGTGGCCGCTCTTGAACTCGATGCGCATTGGAGTCCCCACAAGCTTGAAATGTTCCCTGAACCGGCCTTCTAGGTAGCGCTTGTAGGAATCGGTCACGTGCTCGAGATTGGTGCCGTGGATCACCACCACCGGTGGATTTCGGCCGCCTTGGTGCGCGTAGCGCAGTTTGGGCCGAAAGGCCCCTGCCCGCTTGGGCTGTTGGTGCTCCACCGCCTCGTGCAGCAAGCGGGTGAGCACCGGCGTGGACAGTTTGGCCGTGGCGCTGGCGTGCACCTCATCAATGGCCTTCCACAAGGGGCCCAAGCCCTGGCGCTTCAAGGCTGAAATGCGCACGATGGGGGCAAACTTCAGGAACACCAGGCGCTGCTCAATCGAGCGCTCCAACATCTGACGCTGGTAGCTGTCGATGGCGTCCCACTTGTTGATGGCGATCACCACCGCACGCCCAGACTCCAGGATGTAGCCCGCGATGTGGGCGTCTTGGTCACCCACACCCTGGGTCGCGTCCAAGAGCAACACCGCCACATGGGCATCGGCAATGGCTTGCAGCGTCTTGACCACAGAGAACTTCTCAATGGCCTCAAACACCCGCCCCTTGCGGCGCAGACCGGCGGTGTCGATGATTTCGTAGCGCCGACCGCCGCGCTCCAAGGGCACACGAATCGCGTCGCGCGTGGTGCCAGGCAGGTCGAAGGCCACCAGGCGTTCTTCACCCAGCCAGGTGTTGATCAGCGTGGACTTGCCCACATTCGGACGGCCAGCCACCGCCAAACGCAGTGTGCCGTCGCCCTCGTCATCCGCCAGGCCCTCGGCCTGCGCTTCATCGTCTGCAACGACAAAAGGCTCCAAGACGGCGTCCAGCAGGCTTCTGATGCCCTGCCCGTGCGCTGCCGAGACCGGATGCGGCTCGCCCATCCCCAGTTCGTGGAACTCGGCCAACAGGGGTGAGTCGCTCATGCCCTCGGCCTTGTTCACCGCCAAGTGCGTGCGCTTGTTCACCGAGCGCAGGTAGCGTGCAATA
>RFPX01000371.1 GCA_009925955.1 Betaproteobacteria bacterium | reverse complement strand
GAGCTGCAGCGCACCGGGGCTCAGGCCCAGGCAACGCGCCAGGTGAACCTGCAAGACCTCACCGCCGTGCCCATCAAAGCCTGTAACGCCTGCCCACGCGGCCACAGGGGCCGGTTGCCCGCCAGACGCCGCAGCGCCGGCGGCCACAGCGGCCGCAGCCGTGTGCACCACCTGGCGCACCGCCGCCAAGGCCTGGGCAATGTGGTCCCGTCCGGCTTTGGTGTGAACCTGCTGGCCGTTGAAACTGCCGGCCAGGCCCTCCTGCACCACCTGCCCCTGTGCGTCGGCCAGTGCCCAGCGGCACTGGGTACCGCCGACATCCAGACCCAAGCCCAGGCGCATGTGCTGCAGAAGGGGAGCCCCCCTTACATCTTGGCGCGCAGGGCCAGGAAGTACTGGCGGCCGTTTTGGTGCCAGTAACCTGGCGCGTTCACGTTGAGGTAGTAGGTGTGGCGGATGGGGTCGTTGAGGTTGTTGCCATCGAAGTGCAGGCTGACGTCCTTGGTGAGGCGATAGCCCAAGGACATCGACAAGCTGCCGGCGCCGGCATAACGGTGCTGGCCGTTGTATTGCGTGATCACGCCAGCGGCATTGACCAAGGGCTTGAGGCTGCCGTCGCCCACGAAGCCGATGGCGTAATCGGAACGGTAGTTCCAGGCCAGGCTCGCGGTGAGCTTGCTGTCTTCATAGAAGCCACGCATGTTGTAGGTGCGGGTCGAGGTGCCCAGCAGCGGTGCCCCGTCGGCGTCTTTTGAATCAACATACGTGCCGTTCACACCCAGACCAAAGCCACCACCCAGGGGCAATTCCATCGCCGCTTCAGCCCCCTTGAGCTTGGCCGAGACCCCGATGCGCGAGGTCACCAGATAAGTGGTGATCTTGTTCTGCGCAATGTTGAAGTAATCGATCGACGAGGTACCCGTCTTGACGTAGTTCTCAAGGCTTTGCGCGAACACACCCGCAGACACGTAGGCGCGCGGCGCGAAGTAGCGGGCCCAGGACAGATCGACGTTGTTAGACAGGATGGGCTTGAGATTGGGGTTGCCGCTGGAGCCGGTGAGCAGGGTGTCGTTCAGACTGACCGCGCCGGCCAACTCGTTGTAGTTCGCACGGCCCAGGCTGCGTGAAATGCCCACACGGATGTCGTTCTGCCGGTCAAGCCGCCAGCGCAGGTTGAAGCTTGGCAGTACAGCGTTGTTTTCGGTGGTGACCAAACGCGGCAGGTAGGTAGCAATGCGCGAACCCACGATTGCGCCGGGCACCGAGCAGGGTTGCAACACCACGCACTGCCCGGCTGCGGTGCCGCTGGGCAAGGCCTGGTATGACAAAGAATCCAGCTCGGTCTTCACCAAGCGAACGCCAAAGTTTCCGGTCTTGTTGGCGTCAAGCTCGAACTCGCCCATCGCGTAG
>RFPX01000038.1 GCA_009925955.1 Betaproteobacteria bacterium | reverse complement strand
ATGGGCGACATGCTGTACATGCCCAGCGGCACGGGCCTGCCGGTTCGGGTGCACGGCGCCTTCGTCAGCGACGACGAGGTGCACCGCGTGGTGGAGTTCAACTACATCGAGGGCATCCTGGAGGGCGGCACCTTGGAAGGCGAGGGCGGCGAGCCCGGCGCGCCCGGTGGCGGCGCCAGCGATGGCGAGAGCGACCCCTTGTATGACCAGGCCGTGGCCGTGGTGCTCGAGCACAAGCGCGCCTCGATTTCGCTGGTTCAGCGCCACCTGCGCATCGGCTACAACCGCGCCGCGCGGCTGTTGGAGCAGATGGAGAAGTCGGGCTTGGTCTCGGCCATGGCCACCAACGGCAACCGCGACATCATCGTGCCGCGGCGCGAGGACTAGCGGCCATGCGCCCATTGTTCGACCGTCTGCGCCCGCTGCTGGTGGCCGCTGCACTGTTGGGGGTGCCACTGGCGGCGCAGGCCGACGCACTGGCCGCTTTGCAGGCGTTTGTGCGCGATGCCCGCACCGGAAGCGCCGAGTTCACCCAAACGGTGACCACGCCGGACGGCAGCCGGCGGCGCACGTCCAGCGGCACCTTCGAGTTCTCGCGGCCCAACCGTTTTCGTTTCAGCTACACCGCGCCCTTTGAACAGCTCATCGTGGCCGATGGTCAACGCCTGTGGGTCTACGACCCCGACCTGAACCAGGTGATCTCGCGCAAGCAAAGCAGCGCGCTGTCGGCCACGCCTGCGGCGCTGTTGGCTGGGGCTCAGATCGAACGCGACTTCAAGCTCAGTGCCGAACCGGCGCGAGACGGTTTGGAGTGGGTCAAGGCGGTGCCCAAGCAGGCCGACGGCGGGTTTGAGAGCCTGCGCATTGGTTTTCGCAACGGCGAGTTGGCCGCGGTGGACATCACCGACAGCCTGGGCCAGCGTTCCTTGCTGCAGTTCCGTGAGCTCAAGCTCAACCGGCCCTTGCCCGCCGACCGATGGGTGTTCACGGTGCCCAAGGGCGCTGACGTGATTCAGCCGTGAGCGGCTTGTTCGACAGCGAGCCGGCTGGGCAGGCACCTGCCACACCGGCATCCACCCAAGCGACCAGCCCTACCGCGCCGCTGCCCCCGCTGGCCGAACGCCTGCGGCCCCAGCGCCTGCACGACGTGGTGGGCCAGCAGCACCTCATCGGTCCGGGGCGGCCCTTGCAGCGCGCCTTCGAGGCCGGCCGCCTGCATTCCTTCATCCTGTGGGGACCGCCCGGCGTGGGCAAGACCACGCTGGCGCGCTTGGCCGCGCAGGTCACGAACAGCCAGTTTCTGGTGCTCTCGGCGGTGAGCGCGGGCATCAAGGACATCCGCGCCGTGATCGATGCCGCCCAATCCCTGCGCGGTGCCCAGGGCCGTGGCACCGTGGTCTTCATCGACGAGATCCATGCCTTCAGCAAGCCGCAGCAAGATGCGCTGTTGCCGCATGTGGAGTCGGGCTTGCTGGTGCTGATTGGCGGCACCACCGAACACCCGGGCCTGCAGGTGACCAATGCGCTGCTGTCGCGCACCCAGGTGTACGCGCTGGAGCCCCTGACAGCACAAGACTTTGCGCAGCTCACCGCCCGTGCCCTGCTGGCACTGGGCTTGCCGGGCGGCACACTCAGCGCTGAGGCGCAGGCCCTGTTGGTCTCGTATGCCGATGGCGATGGGCGCCGTTTCCTGAACCTGGTGGAGCAGGTGGTGGTGGCCGCGCATGCCGCGGGATTGTTCGGCCCAGGGGGCCAGGATGCCGGGGCACTTTCTGAGGCGTCAACGGCTGCGGTGATTGACTTGGCCTTCGTGCAGTCCAGCACCAGCCCGAGTTTGCGGCGCGCCGATGGGGCCGGTGACCACTACTACGAACAGATCAGCGCCTTTCACAAGAGCGTGCGCAGCTCACAACCCAATGCGGCGCTGTACTGGATGGCGCGCCTGATCGACGGTGGTGTGGACCCGCGGCAGGTGACACGCCGCATGGTGGCCATTGCCAGCGAGGACATCGGCAATGCCGACCCGCGGGCCTTGCAGTTGGCCCTCAACGCGGCGGAGGCCGTCGACCGTCTGGGATTGCCCGAGGGGGAGCTGGCCATGGCACAGGCCGCCGTCTACCTGTCGCTGGCCGCCAAGAGCAACGCGGCCTATGCGGCGTGGAAGCAGGCCAAGGCCTTTGTGCGTGAAACCGGGTCCTTGCCCGTGCCCTTGCACCTGCGCAACGCGCCGTCAAAACTGCAAAAGCAGATGGGCTATGGCGCACAGTACCGTTACGCGCACGACGAACCCCATGCGTATCCTGCGGGCATGGACTGCATGCCCGACGGTGTCACGCCGCCGGATTGGTACCAGCCGCAAGACCGTGGCCTGGAGATTCAGCTGCGCGAAAAGCTGCAGTGGCTGCGCAGCTTGGACCAGGCCGCCCTGGAGAGAGACCAAACCGGCGGGGGCTGAAGCCCGCGCGCCGGCCGCTTAGGCCTTGTCGGCTTCGGAGGTGAAGGAGTCGGCGTAGAAGGCTTCTTCGGGCAGGCCGCACTGCGCCTGAAAGTCGCGCTTGGCTGCCTCCACCATCACCGGAGCGCCGCAGGCGTACACCTCGTGGCCCGAGAGGTCGGGCATGTCGGCCATCACCGCCTGGTGCACGAAGCCGGTTCGTCCGCGCCAGGCGCTGTCGGGTTCGCTGAGCACGGGCACGTAGCGCAGCTGTGGCAGTTGCGAGGCCGCCTGCTCGGCCCAGTCGTGCAGGTAGAGGTCGCGCGCTTGTCGGCAGCCCCAATACAAGGAGACCGGCCGCGTGTCCTGCTTGAGCTGCATCTGCTCGATCAAGGCCTTGATGGGTGCGAAGCCGGTACCCGATGCCAAGAGCACGATGGGCTTGCGCACGTCTTCGCGCAGCCAGAAAGAACCGTAGGGGCCCTCCACGCGCAGGATGTCCTTTTCCTTGACGGTGCTGAACAAGGCATCGGTGAACACGCCGCCGGGCATGTGGCGGATGTGCAGCTCGATTTGGGGCGGGTCGCCCTTGAGGTGCGGCGCATTGGCCATGCTGTAGGCCCGACGCTTGCCGTCGCGCAGCAGGAACTCGACGTATTGGCCGGCCTTGTACTGGAAGCTGGCATTGGCCGGCAGCTGCAGCCGCACCACCATCACGTCGGGGGCGGCCTTGTGCATCGAGGCCACGCGCACCGGCATCTTGATGATCGGAAACTCGCCGGCGGCGGCCACGCTGCGCGACTCGATCACGCAGTCGCTTTGCGGGGTGGCGCAGCAGGTCAGGATCATCCCGGCCTCTTCCTCTTGCACCGACAGGGCTTTCAGCTGATGGGCGCCGTGAACCACCCGCCCGCTGACCAGCTTGCTCTTGCAGGAACCGCAGGCGCCGTCGCGGCAACCGTAGGGCAGGCCGATGCCCGCCGCAATGGCTGCCGGCAGGATGGCTTGGTCGCGCTCGACCTGGAACTGCAGGCCAGCGGGTTGGATGTCGATCTTGTAGCTCATGCCGTGGATTTTGCCGTGCCGTGCCATCATGTGGCCCATGAGGCGCAAACCAACCCTGTTGATCGTGGGCTGCGGCGATGTCGGGCTGCGGGTGCTGCGCGAACTGCGCCATCGGGGGTCGCCGTGGCGTGTGCTGGCCTTGACCTCCACCGCTGAGCGCCGTGCCGAATTGCGCGCCGCCGGCGCGGTGCCCGTGCTGGGCAACCTCGATGACGCGGCCACCCTGGGGCGCTTGGCCGGCGTGGCCGATGCGGTGCTGCACCTGGCGCCGCCGCCCCTTCAGGGGCGCAGCGACCCGCGCACCGCCAAGCTGCTGCAGGCCTTGTCCCGGCGCCGCGCGCCGCAGCGTCTGGTTTACATGAGCACCACCGGGGTGTATGGCGACTGCCAGGGCCAGTGGGTGCCCGAGACCCGAGCCGTGAACCCCCAAACCGACCGCGCCCAGCGGCGTGTAGATGCCGAGCAGCGCGTGCGCCGCTGGGCCCGGCACAGCGGCTGCTGCAGCACCGTGTTGCGCGTGCCGGGCATCTACGCGCTGGACCGTGTGGGCGGCGATCCGCGCGAGCGCGTCCGCCGCGCCAGCCCCTCACTGCTGCCCGAAGAAGACGGCTACACCAACCACATCCACGCCGATGACCTGGCCCGCATCGCCCTGGCGGCCCTGCACCACGGGCTGCCCCAGAGGGCCTACAACGCGGGGGACGAGGGGCAACTGCGCACGGGCGAGCACTATGACCTGGTGGCCGATCGCTGTGGCTTGCCACGACCGCCACGCATCAGCTGGGCCCAGGCCCGCGTGCAGTTGTCGCCGATGCAGCTGTCGTTCTGGGGCGAGTCGCGCCGCTTGGTCAGCCAGCGCCTGCAGCAGGAGCTGGGCGTGCGGCTGCGTTACCCGACGGTGGAGCAGGCCCTGGCTAGCGCCGAGGCCGGTTGAAGGGCGCGCGGCCGCGCCAGTACTGGATCATCAGAAAGCCGCCCAGCATGCCGCCCAAGTGGGCAAAGTGGGCCACGCCTGATGATCCGCCCAGGCCGAAGAGCAGCTCCAGCCCACCAAACACGGCCACAAAAACCTTGGCCTTCATCGGTATGGGGGGGAACAGGGGCATGATGATGCGGTTGGGGAACATCATGCCGAAGGCCAGCAACAGACCGAACAGTGCGCCCGAGGCCCCCACGGTGGGCTGGTTGTGGGCGGTGAGGACACCCCACAGCAGTTGCACGATGGCCGCCGACAGCACGCTGGCCACGATGAACTGCAGGTAGCGCTTGTGGCCCCACAGGCGTTCGATTTCACTGCCGAACATCCACAGCCCGAGCATGTTGAAGAACAGATGCGCCGGGTCGCCGTGCAGCAGGCCATAGCTCAAGAGCTGCCAGGGCCCGAAATGGCCACTGCCGGGCGGCCACAAGGCGAAGAAGGTTTCAAACCAGGGGGGTAGCAGCAGCTGCGCGCAGAACAGGCCCACGCACAACAGCATCAGGGCCTTGGTGGCGGCGGGGATGGGGGGCATGGAACAAGTCTACGCCACAGGGGGCTGGAAGCCCCGCACCTGCACAAGGGTGGTGCCCGCGGCCAGACTCGAACTGGCACGCCTTGCGGCGGCGGATTTTGAATCCGCTACGTCTACCGATTTCGTCACGCGGGCAGGACAGCCCACCATTATGGCACTGCCGGGCCGGGCTTGAGGCCCTGCGCTGCGCGATGGGCCCAGGCCTGCGAAAATCCGGGCAGGAGAAGCCATGAGCCGCTACAAGACCCTGGAAGAAGTGATCGGCGCCACGCCCCTGGTGCGGCTGCAGCGTTTGGGCGCCCAAGAGGCGCAGGCCAGGGGCAATGTGATCCTGGGCAAGCTTGAGGGAAACAATCCCGCGGGCTCGGTCAAGGACCGGCCGGCCATGAGCATGATTCGGCGCGCCGAAGAGCGTGGTGACATCAAGCCTGGCGACACCCTGATCGAGGCGACCTCCGGCAACACCGGCATCGCCTTGGCCATGGCGGCGGCCATCCGGGGTTATCGGATGGTGTTGATCATGCCCGAGGACCTGTCGATTGAGCGCGCGCAGACGATGAAGGCTTTTGGCGCCGAGCTCATCCTCACCCCCAAGGCCGGCGGCATGGAGGCGGCGCGTGACCTGGCCGATGAGCTGCAGCGCCAAGGCAAGGGCTTGGTGCTCGACCAGTTCGCCAACGCTGACAACCCGCGCGTGCACTTCGAGACCACGGGGCCTGAGATTTGGCAGGACACCGAAGGACGGGTGACCCATTTTGTGAGCGCCATGGGCACCACCGGCACCATCACCGGTGTCAGCCGCTACCTCAGGCAGCGTAACCCGCAGGTGCGCATCATCGGGGCCCAACCGAGCGAAGGATCGCGCATTCCGGGCATCCGAAAGTGGCCCCAGGAGTACCTGCCGCGCATCTACGACCCGTCTGCCGTGGACGAGCTGGTGCTGGTCAGCCAGGCCGACGCCGAGGAGATGGCGCGCCGCCTGGCACGCGAGGAAGGCCTGTTTGCCGGGATCTCGGCAGCAGGGGCCTGCTGGGTGGCCCTGGAACTGTCGCGCCGCGTGGAAAACGCCACCATCGTTTTTATCGTGTGCGACCGCGGCGACCGCTACCTGTCGACCGGTGTGTTCCCGGCCTGAAGCGGCGTGCCCACCTACAATTCAGAACCAACCGATTGAACGATCATGGACATCACGCGAGAACTGGACACCCGAGGGCTGAACTGCCCCTTGCCCATCCTCAAGGCCAAAAAGACCTTGGCCGAAATGAGCGCGGGCCAAACCCTCAAGATCATTGCCACGGATCCGGGTTCCATGCGCGACTTTCAAGCCTTCGCCAAGCAAACCGGCAACGAACTGCTGGAGCAGGTTGCCAGCGGCGACGAGTTCACCATCGTCCTGCGCCGGCGTTGAGGCCTGGGGCTGGCGCGGCCTGAAGCCGTGCGGCGCGCCTATAGCTTGATCTGCGCCAGGTAGTCCCGAAACCCTGTGCCCAAGGTGGGGTGCTGCAGGGCCAATTCCACATTGGCTTGCAGAAAGCCTTCTTTGCTGCCGCAGTCGTAGCGCTTGCCCTCGTATCGGTAGGCGAAGACCTTCTCGCGGCGCAGCAGGCCGGCGATGCCGTCGGTGAGCTGGATCTCGCCACCCACGCCGCGCGGCTGGCGAGCGATTTCGTCGAACACGCCGGGCGTGAGGATGTAGCGCCCGGCGACACCCAGGTTGGACGGTGCGTCTTGCGGCGCAGGCTTTTCCACGATGCGTTGGACTTCCACCAGCCGATCGTGGACGGCCGCCCCTCCCACGATGCCGTAGCGGCGCGTGTGTTCGGAGGGCACCTCTTGCACGGCCAGGATGCTGGCGCGCCACTCGTGAAACTGCTCCACCATTTGCGCCAGGACGGGAGGCTGGCCCACCATGAGGTCATCGGCCAGGAGCACCGCAAAGGGTTCTTGCCCCACCAGGCGCTGCCCGCACAAGACGGCATGCCCCAGGCCCAGCGCTTGGGCCTGCCGCACATACACGCACTCCATGTCCTCGGGTTTAACACTGCGCACCACGGCCAGGAGTTCTTCCTTGCCCGCCTGCTCCAGTGCCATTTCCAACTCGTAGGTCAAGTCGAAGTGGTCTTCGATGGGCCGCTTGTGGCGCCCCGTTACGAAGATCATCTCCCGTACGCCAGCGGCATAGGCCTCCTCGACCGCGTACTGAATCAGGGGCTTGTCCACCACGGGCAGCATTTCCTTGGGCTGCGCCTTGGTGGCCGGCAGAAACCGCGTACCCAGCCCGGCAACGGGAAAGATGGCTTTCTTGATGGGCATGGACGTGCTCATGTGGGCCTTTGGGGTGTGTAGGGGCTGGGGTGATGAACGGCGGCTGCTGCTTCAAGCCAGGCGCGCGCGCTGCTCCTGAACCCGTTGCAGGGTCAGGCTGAAGTCGGCCACCCGCTGGCGTTCTTGTTCCACCACCGCGGCCGGCGCACGGGCCACGAAGCTCTCGCTGGCCAGCTTGCCCTGGGCCTTGGTGATTTCACCTTGGAGCCGGGCGATTTCCTTGTCCAGCCGTGCCGTCTCGGCAGCCACATCCACCTCCACCTTCAGGGCCAGGCGCAGGGCGCCCACCACCAGCACCGGTGCGGTGCGGCTGGCCTCGTTGAAGGCGGCCTCTTCGGTGTAGGGTTCGACGGCAGACAGCTTGGCCAGCGCCTTGATGGCCGCAGCGGCCTGTTCCACGAAGGCAACTTCGCCGTGCACCAACAGCGGCACGCGCTCGGCCGGGGACAGCCCCATCTCGCTGCGCAGCGAGCGGCACGCGCCCACCACCGCCTTGAGGTGTGCCATCCAGGCATCGGCCTGGGCATCGACGCGCTCCAGTTGGGCCACGGGGTAGGGTGCGGTGGCCAGTGTCTGGGCACTGTCGGCTGCCTTGCGGCCGGCCACCACGGCCACCGTGTCCCACAGCTCGGCCGTGATGAAGGGGGTGATGGGGTGCAGCAGGCGCAGCACGGTTTCCAGCACCCGAATCAGGGTGCGGCGTGTGGCGCGCTGTTGGGCTTCATCGCCGCTGGCCAGCTGAACCTTGGCAATCTCCAAGTACCAGTCGCAGTACTCGTCCCACACAAAGCCGTAGATCGCATTGGCGACTTGGTCCAGCCTGTACTGCGCAAATCCTTCGGCCACGGCGTGTTCCACGCGCTGCAGTTCGCTGGTGATCCAGCGGTCGGCCTGTGAGAACACGAGGTACTGGTGAAACGGCCCCGCCGCCTTCACGAGGGTCCCGTTTTCATACACGGGCGCAGCGCATTCGGCCTTGCTGTGTTCCTTCAAGCCGCAGTCCTGGCCTTCGCAGTTCATCAGCACAAAGCGCGTGGCGTTCCACAGCTTGTTGCAGAAGTTGCGGTAGCCCTCGCAGCGCTTGGAGTCGAAGTTCACGCTCCGGCCCAGGCTGGCCATGGCTGCAAAGGTGAACCGCAGGGCGTCAGCACCATAGGCCGGGATGCCCTGCGGGAACTCCTTTTCGGTGGCTTTGCGCACCTTGGGCGCGGTTTCGGGCTTTCGCAGGCCTTGGGTGCGCTTGTCCAGCAGAGGGGCCAGCTCGATCCCGTCGATGAGATCCACGGGGTCCAGCACATTGCCCTCGCTCTTGCTCATCTTCTTGCCCTGGGCATCCAACACCAGGCCGTGGATGTAGACATCCTTGAACGGAACCTGACCAGTGAAATGCTGGGTCATCATGATCATCCGGGCCACCCAGAAGAAGATGATGTCGTAGCCCGTGACGAGCACCGACGAGGGCAGGAAGAGCGACTGCTCGATGGTCTTGTCGGGCCAGCCCAGGGTTGAGAAGGGCACCAGGGCCGAGGAGTACCAGGTGTCCAGCACGTCGGGGTCACGCTCCAAGGCGCCGCTGTAGCCAGCGGCAGTGGCCTGTGCACGCGCCTGCTCTTCGTTTCGCGCCACGAACAGCTCGCCGTTACTGCCGTACCAGGCCGGAATCTGGTGGCCCCACCACAGCTGACGGCTGATACACCAGTCCTGGATGTTCTTCATCCACTGGTTGTAGGTGTTGACCCACTGCTCCGGCACGAAGCGGACCTGGCCGTTTTGCACCACCTCGATGGCTTCCTGGGCGATGGACTTGCCGTTGGCGCCGGGTTTGG
>RFPX01000370.1 GCA_009925955.1 Betaproteobacteria bacterium | reverse complement strand
CTGAGTCGTTGACGCCTTCCATCAGCGTCCACTGCACCTGAACCGGGTAGCCGCTGAGCTCGGCGTAGTCGGCCGCTGCCCTCACCAGATCCTGGGGCGACAGGTCGGGTGCTCGTGGCAGCAGGTCGCGGCGCAGTCCATGGCGCGTGGTGTGCAGGGACAAGGCCAAGGCCGGCTTGATGCGCCTGGTGCTCAAGGCTTCAAACGCACGAGGGTCGCCCACGGTCGAAAACACCAGTTGCTTGTGGGCGATCTGGCCCTCTTGGCCCAGCAGGTCGATGGCTTCCAGCACGGCTTGCAGGTTGTGGGCGGGCTCGCCCATGCCCATGAAAACCACCTTTCGCACCGGCGCCAAGGTCCGCGCGTGCACCACTTGCGCCACGATCTCGGCGCTGCCGAGCTGCCGTATCAGGCCGTCTCGGCCGGTCATGCAGAAGCGGCACCCCACCGCACACCCGATTTGGGTGGAAACACACACGCCCTGGCGCGGCAGCAAGACCGTTTCGACCGTCTTGCCA
Source organism: Betaproteobacteria bacterium (assembly GCA_009925955.1). Taxonomy (GTDB): domain Bacteria; phylum Pseudomonadota; class Gammaproteobacteria; order Burkholderiales; family Burkholderiaceae_C; genus RFTU01. The sequence continues at coordinate 892 of RFPX01000370.1, read as the reverse complement.
TCCGACAATCCCAGGAGCAGGCGGCGGGAACCATCTTCTGCGGGATGCTCAGAGACCGGTCGCAGCAGCCCCGCCAACTTGGCCTGGAGCCCGGGCACCCGCTGCAGCATGGCCTGCGGGAAGTAGCGCTCGGGCAGGGCTCGGCCTGCCGAGAGCGGTCGGTTGTGGGTCCAGGCCCTCAGAAACCGGGCGGTGTGGCCGGGGCCGGCGCCCAAATCGGCCAAGGCCAGGCGCAGATCGGCAATGTGCATGGTCTAGGGTTATCCCTGATTCGTCAGGTACTGCGCGGATTGTCAACCAAGCTCGATCGGGCTGCGTTGAAGACCCATTGGTATTGCATCACCACCATGAATTCCAGCCGCAGCTCCACGTCTTTGAACCGCCTGGGCACCACCCTGCCCCGCTTGGTTGACCAACCGGCACCCGAAGAGGGTGTACGCGACAAAGGTTCGAAGTCCCAAGACCGCTTTGAAGTGTGGCACCACCACGGCAGCCTTCGGCGTCCCGCCGAGTGGGCCCTGATGCTGCAGTTCGACCAGCGCCGTTAGGCCCCATCTGGTCTTGTCAGCGCATCCAGGCGGGGCCACAACGCGCCCATGCGTCGAGTCGTACGGCTTGCCGCCGCACCCAGCAGTGAAGGGTTGGGCAAGAACCACAGCAGGTCTCGCTTGGCACGGGTGAGCCCCGTGTACAAGAGTTCTCGACACAAGACGGGGTGGTCTGAATCGGGCAGTACCAATACCACGCGGTCGAATTCGGAGCCCTGGCTCTTGTGGACCGTCATGGCGTAGGCCAGCTCATGCGGCGGCAACCTCGAAACGCCCACGGAACGCAGCTCCTGCCCCGCCATCCAGACAAATCTCGGTGCTGAGCCCAGCGGCGCCAACACCAC
>RFPX01000369.1 GCA_009925955.1 Betaproteobacteria bacterium | reverse complement strand
CTGTTGTCGCACTTGGTGGCGCATGGCTGATTTTTCGGCCGGGCTCAAGGCCTGCCCCAAGCGGCGGCTGATGCGCAGCAGCAGTTGGCGGTCCAACTCCTGCGGAATGCCGCGCGCCGCTTGCACTTCCTGGCGCCAGACATCGCGCTGTTCGGGCGCTTCGTCGTCCCACCACTGCAGGATCTCGTCCTCGATGATGCAGCTGGCCTCGGCCGACGGCGGTTCGCGGCGCGGGCGCGGTTCACTCACGCCATTGCGTGGGCGGTGGCTACGTGTACGTGTGTCGGGGCTGCCCAAGACCAAGAGGCGGTCGGCTTGCAGCAAGAGGCTGGCCCAGCCGGGCTCGTCCACCCGAAGGGCCTTGAGATCTTGCGAATCGGCGTCCACCAGCATGTCCACCATCAGGCCGCAACGCTGGGCGTGGTCCACCGCCAGCAACAGCCGGTCGTCGTCGCTGACCAAGAGCACGCGGTCAATGCCACCGTTTTCGGCCATGCCTTGTAGGTCTTGTGCCATTGCGCGCAGCAGGCCCACGCCCATGTCTTGCTTTTGGGAGGGCACCAGGCGGACCTGAAGACCAAAGCCATCCCGGTCGCTGTCTTGGTCGCTGTACCACAAGAGGCGTGCCTGATGGCAGCCCTGCTGGCGCAGCAGGCCCATCAACTCGCTTTGGGCCTCCACGGCACCCCGACCGGGGGCATCTTCGTTGGTCAGCCACATCCAAAACTGGGCATCAACCAGGGTCACCACACGCTCTGCGCTGGTGTTGGTTTTGCGTGTGGGGCGCCCAGTACCGCGTCGCGCGGGGATTTGGGCGGTTTCGGGCTGTGGTTCGGTGCTGTCGTGTTCGGTCATGTAACGGGGGTGGGCCGAGAACGGCTCACCCCATTGGGGTTCAGCTGGCCAGCTCCAGCGCCTTGCGCATCTTCTTCATCGCCGCCGCTTCAATCTGGCGAATGCGCTCGGCGCTCACGCCGTATTCGGCTGCCAGGTCGTGCAGCGTCATGCCGCCGCTGGCATCGTCGTTGACCTTGAGCCAACGCTCTTCCACGATGCGGCGGCTGCGCTCGTCCAGCACGGCCAGGGCGCGGGTGATGCCGTCGCCTGACAGTTCATCGCGGCTGCGGCTTTCCAACACGCGGGTGGGCTCGTGGGTGTCGTCGGCCAGGTAGGCAATCGGCGCCACCACCTCGTCGCTGTCATCGGTCTGCGGCTCCAGGGGCACTTCTGCGCCGGACAGGCGCATTTCCATCTCCAGCACTTCTTCGGGCTTGACCTGCAGGTCGCGGGCAATGGACTGCACCTGGGCGTCGCTCAGGGTGTTGCGGTAGGTGGCGCCGTCGCTTTCAGAAGCGTCTTGCTTGAGGCCCTGCTTCATCGAGCGCAGGTTGAAGAACAGCTTGCGCTGGGC
>RFPX01000368.1 GCA_009925955.1 Betaproteobacteria bacterium | reverse complement strand
CCACAGTCGGTTCGCGAGGGTCGGGATCCCTTGGTGTTCCAGGGGCTGAACGCCAGTGGTGCCGAAAGTGCCATCGGCTACGGGGTGCCGCATGTCTTGATTGACCATGCCCTGCGCAACCCACCGGTGCCGCCGGGCTTCTGGCGCGGCGTCAACCTCAACCAAAACGCGCTGTACCTCGAATGCTTCCTTGACGAGGTGGCCCATGCATCTGGCCAGGATCCCTTGGCCTTGCGCCTGCGCTTGATGCAACAGCACCCCAAACACCGCGCGGTGCTCCAAGCGGTGGCCGACCGTGTCGGCTGGGGAAGACCGGCCGCAGCCATCGGCGGGCAGCCTGTGTTTCGCGGATTGGCGCAGACACATGGCTTCGGCAGCTATGTGGCCGCCTGTGCAGAGGTCTCGGTGAGCACGGAGGGCCGCTTGAAGATCCACCGCATCGTGGCGGCCACCGACTGCGGCACGGCCGTCAATCCCCAGCAGATCCAGGCGCAGGTCGAGGGCTCGTTTGCCTATGGTTTGTCTGCCGCACTCTATGGTGCTTGCACCGTCAAAGACGGGGCGATCGAACAAACCAACTTCGACCGCTATCCGGTCGTGCGCATGGGGGACATGCCCAAGGTGGAGACCATCGTGATGCCCTCCGGGGGCTTCTTTGGTGGTGTAGGTGAGCCCACCATTGCCGTGGCGGCGCCCCCGCCGTGCTCAACGCCATCTTCGCCGCCACCGGGGTCCGTATCCGGCAGTTACCGCTGGGCAGCCAGCGCTTGGTCAAGGCCTAGTTCTTGGCGGTGACACTTCAGCGTCTGCGGCCGCCGTGTCCGCCAGCCCCAAGCTTCATTTTACATAATATACATCGTCGCGCCTAAGATGATGGGCTGACGGCGCCCAATCGGAACCCCCACACCGTGCCAGGCCGCCACGGTTCAACGGCCGCGCGCCGCCACCTTCTCCAACTGCTCGGCCAAGGTCTCCCGGCCTGCCCAGCGCGCCGCAGCGATGGCGTCCTGGCCGCCTGGGTTTCGGTGCAAGGGATCGGCGCCAGCGGCCACCAAAGCCATGACCACGTCGTCACGCCCAAACCGTGCCGCCATGATCAGCGGCGTGGAACCCGATGGATTGACCGAGCGGATGTCCGCGCCCGCCTTGAGCAGCACCCGCAGGGTCGCCACATCGCCGCCCGAGGCCACGTACAGAATCGGCGACCAACCGGCGCGGTTCACGGCCGCCCCCCGTTCGATCAGCCGTTGGGCCCAGGGCGCCAGGCCGCGCAGGCTGGCCATCATCAGCGCCGTTTCGTTGTTCACATTGGGCTGGTCCACCTTCAGATCGGGGTGCCGCAGCAAGACCTCGGCCACCTCGAGGTGCCCATCTCGCAAGGCACTGACCAAGGGCGGATCGCCTCGCTCGTT
>RFPX01000367.1 GCA_009925955.1 Betaproteobacteria bacterium | reverse complement strand
GGCCAAGCCGGCTTGGCCGGCCCAGGCCGGCGAGGAGGCCACCGCCGATTGCAGCTGCGCGCGCCGGGCACGGGCCAGGGCCCGTTCGCGCGAAAAGCGCAGCCGCTCGGTGATGTCGGCACCCAAGGTCGGCAGCGTATCGTCCAGGCGCGCGGCCAGCAGGTGTCCGGCGCGGTCCAGCTGCTGCTCGTGGCTTGAAGTCGGCTTGTTCATGGTGCAAATCCTCGATCTTTCAACGCTTTGGCCAAAGCATGAACGGCCCGGGAGCAGTGCGTTTTCACACTGCCTTCCGAGCATCCCATGGTTTCAGCCGTTTCGCTGACATCCAACTCTTCCCAGTAACGCAGGAGGAAGGCTTCCCGTTGACGGTCCGGCAGCCGGGCGATCTCTTCCTCCAGCAAGGCCAGGGTTTGCTTGCGCAGCAGCAGGGGCTCGCCCGCCCCATCTTGGTGCGCCTCGTCGGCGCTTTCCAGGAATTCGAGCAGGTCACCGCCATCCCCATCCTCGTCAGGGCTTTGCATCGAGGAGAAGTTCTGCATCACCGCTTCGCGGGTCTTGCGGCGCCGGAACCAGTCCAGCGTGGCGTTGGACAAGATCCGCTGGAACAGCAGGGGCCACTCGTCAGCCGGGCGGTCGGCGTACTTTTCGGCCAGCCGGATCATCGCGTCCTGAACAATGTCCAGGGCGGCGTCCTCGTCGCGAACCGCATAGACCGTGCGCTTGAAGGCGCGCCGCTCGACCGCTTTCAAGAAGTCGTTGAGTTCCTGCTCGGTGGACAAGGTACGGCGGCGGCAAGGCAAGGACCAGACAGCCCCCAGTTTATGTCAAGGGCTCCGTGCCATAATCCCGGGTTCTGTTACCACGCTACCTGATCACGCGCCACCCGACCAACCCGGATAGGTGGACCTGATCCGCAACGTCCTGAATCCACCTCACAAGGGTGAGTGTCCGAAACGAAAGCCGGGCACGCGAAGAGGGACACCGACGGTTTTTCGTTAGAGAAATTCACTGAGGTTTGATATGGACATATCACCCGCGGATGTCAAGCGCGCCGCGACCCTGGACGGTCGTGCCGGCTCGAATCAATCCCAAAACAACCATCCTGCCGATCCCAACGGGTCGGAGATCCTTGTACGCTGCCTGCAGGCCGAAGGGGTTCAGTACCTCTGGGGCTATCCCGGCGGAGCGGTGCTGTACATCTACGACGCCCTGTACCAGCAGGACACCATCCAGCACGTCTTGGTGCGCCATGAACAGGCGGCCGTGCATGCGGCCGACGGCTATGCGCGCGCCACCGGCGAAGTGGGCGTGGCCCTGGTCACCAGTGGCCCGGGCGTGACCAATGCCATCACCGGCATCGCCACGGCCTACATGGACAGCATCCCGATGGTGATCATCACCGGACAGGTGCCCACGCCGGCCATC
>RFPX01000366.1 GCA_009925955.1 Betaproteobacteria bacterium | reverse complement strand
AGGATGGCCCCAGGCAAGGCACGGTCACGCGCCACCCACTCACCCGTGGCCACCACCGCAAGTGCCCGTGTGCTGGGGATGCCCAAGGCGTGCAAGGCCTCGCCTATCAAGACCTCGCGCAACATGGGCCCTACCGCAGCCTTGCCGTCTCCTCCACGGGCGAAGGGCGTGCGGCCCGAACCTTTGAACCCCAGGTCCACACGCTGGCCTTGCCGATCCACCAGCTCACCCAAGAGCAACGCCCGGCCATCGCCCAGCTGCGGAGAAAACCCACCGAACTGATGGCCCGCATAGGCCTGGGCCACCGGCTGGGCACCTTCGGGCACCTCCACCGCACCAAACACGGCCTCGCGCTGCGCAAGGTCCCAAGCCGACAAGCCGGCATCCAGGGTGGAGGCCAAGTCCACGTTCCAAAACAGCTCGCGCGGCCGTGGTGAAGCCTGGGCGCGCCACGGCACGCAGGCGTGAAGCGTCGCTGGCCTTTTGATTGGCATACGACCAAAGTCAAATTAGACTTTAGGCCAATACCTGTCGGGGCGGCTCCAGAGAGTCCGCAGCCCACGGGCCACGCATGGGGTGTGGCCGGTGCAAGGCTGCGCTGTGCTGGGCATTCAGCCGTCACCTGTCGTGTTCGGAAAGGATTGCCCATGCCTGTTGCCTTGGGGTTTCACGCTCAGGTCCAAACCCAGGCCGCCCTCAACCAACTGCTGCAGGACGTTCAGGCCGAGCGCAAGCGGGCCATCGTGGTTGAAGGTGCTCAGGGCCGGATCATCACCGTGCTCAAGAAGGGCAATGTGCTTGCCGAGCTGCTGCGCAGCATCACCGGGCAAACACGCCGCGAAGCACAGCGGCTCGAACAGTTCCGCGCCTCCTTGCCGGCGGGTGTGGACCTGCAGCCCCACCATGCTCAGGTGGCGCAGGCCCTGGTCGAGGCGGTGCAGCCGCCGGTGCTCGACGCTCAAGCCCCTGGCGCTGCGACCGCCGTGCAAGCCCCGGTTGAAGTTGCCCCCGTACAGGCGGTCCCCGTACAGGCGGTCCCCGTTCAGGCTTTGCCCGTTCAGGCGGCCTCAGTAGAAGCAGCCCCGGTTGAAGCAGCCGCGGTTGGGCAGTATGTCGAGCAGCAAACCCACAACCAAAGCTGCTTCAAACATGCGCTGGCTGCGTACTACAACCGCCCGGTGTTTCCCAGCTTTGAAAACTTTCTGGAGTATCGAAACAAGGTCTACCCCACCCTGGGAGCCTTCATCGAGCAGGATGATTTCAACAGCGAGGGGACCGCCATTGTGGCGGTCCGATCCATCCTGGAAACCATGCGCCAAGACCCACAACTCGACCACTCGGGCATCGACACCCAGGCGCCCTGGTCGATCAACTTCACGCTCGATGTGAAGCGCCAGGGCAAGCCTCGCCGTGACGAACAAGACGCCCAGGAATTG
>RFPX01000365.1 GCA_009925955.1 Betaproteobacteria bacterium | reverse complement strand
GATCCGCGCCGCGGCCTCCGGGGCAGAGCTGCTGCTGCTCGATGAGCCGGCCGCTGGCATGAATGCCGAAGAAATCCACGACCTGGACAACCGTATCCGCAGCCTGCGCGACCAGGGACACACCATCCTGCTCATTGAGCACCACATGGAGCTGGTGATGGAGGTGTGCGACCGCGTGGCCGTGCTCAACTTCGGCCGCAAGATTGCCGAGGGAACACCCGCACAGGTGCAGGCCGACGCGCAGGTGCGCGCAGCCTATCTGGGCACCGAGGAGCTTGAACATGCTTGAGATCACCGACCTGGCCACGTCCTACGGCAAGATCGAAGCACTCAAGGGCGTTTCCCTGCAGGCCAAGGCCGGTGAAGTCACCTGCCTGCTGGGCCCCAACGGTGCGGGCAAGTCCACCCTCATGCTCACGCTGTCGGGCATTCTCAAGCCCCAGCGCGGCTCGGTGAAGTTTGAAGGCGAAGAGCTCATCGGCAAGACACCGGCCCAGATCGTCGAGCGCGGCATGGCCCTGGTGCCCGAGAACCGCTTGGTGTTCCCGGCACTCAGCGTTCGGGAGAACCTGATGGCCGGCGCCTACAAGCGGCGCGACACCGCTGGCATCAAAAGCGACGTGGAGGCCATGTTCGTGCGCTTTCCGCGCCTGAAGGAGCGCATCGAACAACTGGCCGGAACACTCTCCGGTGGTGAGCAGCAGATGCTGGCCGTGGCCCGCGCCTTGATGTCGCGCCCACGCCTGCTGCTGATGGATGAGCCGTCGGTGGGGCTGGCGCCGCTGGTGGTGGCCGAGATCTTCTCCATCATCAAGCAACTGCACCAGGAAGGCGTGAGCCTGTTCGTGGTGGAGCAGAACGCGCACATGGCGCTGAAGGTGGCGCAGCACTTCTACCTGATGGAGCAGGGTCGTGTGAGCTTCTCGGGCACACCCGGCGAGCTGGCCGATGACGACGTGATCCAGCGCGCCTACCTGGGACAAAAGAAAGCCGCCTGAGCGAGCAGCCCACATGATCGACCTCCTGCAGACCACCTTGGACGGCCTGCTGGACGGGGCTTCGTATGCACTGGTGGGCTTGGGCCTGTCACTGACCTTCGGCAGCCTGCGCCGGCTGAATTTGGCCTACGGCGCCACCGCCATGCTCGCGGCCTATCTGGGCGCGTGGTTGCACATCCGCCATCAAGCGCCTGCGTGGCTGGTGGCCCTGACCGTGGTGGCATCGGCCACGCTGATCGGCCTGTATGTGGAACGCCTGTGCTTTGCCGCCACCCGCGATGAATCCACCATGCCGCGCGGTGCCCCCATTGCCGGCGCGGACGGCCGTGAGGTGGTGGCCCTGGCTTCGAGCTTTGCCATCTGGATGCAGCTGGAGCAGCTGGCGGTCAACCTGTTGCCCCGCCACCTCAACGCCTTTCCCTCGCTGGCTGTGGCGCAGAA
>RFPX01000364.1 GCA_009925955.1 Betaproteobacteria bacterium | reverse complement strand
AGGGTGCTCCGGGTGCTGAATGCCCACTTGCCAGGGCCCCCCGTCGGGCTTACCACCCACAGCGCGCATGTCACCGGCCAGGTTTACGAGGGCATGTTCCACACCGGCCTCCATCAGTTTCACGGCACAGCGGTCCACCGCATACTCCTTGCCAATGCCGCCCAAGTCCAATTCCATGCCCGCACGTGGCAGTCGAACCTGCGTCGGTGTGCGCTCCACCAGCAGCCAGCCGACCAGTGGCGACAGCGCAGTGCGTTGATCCGCCGTCGGCAAGGCCGCTTGCGGGTCGCGGAAGTTCCACAGCCGCCGCCACACACCACTGCTCAGGTCAAACCGTCCAGCGCTTTGGTGGAACAGGGCATCGGCCACATCGAGCAGGGCGGATGTCTCCTCATCAATCGCCACGGGATGTCCACCGGCCGCGGCGTTGATGCGGCTGATCAGGCTGTTCTCACGGTAGCGTGAGTACTTGATCTCGATGCGGTCGATCTCATCGATGGCACTGCGAAACCAGGCACGCGCAGTCGACTCGTCTGGTGCGCCGACTTGAATCTCTGCAGGGCCGCCCAGTGCGCGAAAGGCGGTCTGGAACAAGGGCATGGTGCTAGAAGATGCGGCTTAAGCCCCAATGCGCAAAGCGTGCATCAAAGGGCGTCTCGTTGCTGCGCTGTTGATACCGCTCCACGCGCAGGTCGGTGGTCCACTGTGCGTTGACCTTCCACGCCAGCCTCAGCCCTGCCGTGCGGGCGGTAAAGGCCGACAGGCGCTGGTCAAAGCTGAGGATGGAGCGGCCCGGAATCAAGCCCGGCGGAATGCGCAGGGCCTCCAAGTCGCTGGGGTCTGGCGGGGAGTAGAACGACGCGGCCGTCTGACGGTGCGTGCGCCACAGTGGGCTGATGGAAAGGCCGCCCGGCAAGGTCTGCACCCACTCGGCACTGTAGGTGCGCGAGCGAATGTCAAAGCTGTCTCTGTAATCCCGCGCCGACAGACGCAGGGTGGCCTCTGGCCCACGGAAGTGGTGGTTCCAACGCGCCAGCACAGCCGTCTGGCGCCGCACATCGGGGCGCTTGTCAAAGAGCTTGTACGGGTCGTTGTAGTCGCCTCGGCCGTAGGCGTGGGTCAGGTTGAGCTGCACGATGTCCACCGGGGTGAGCACCTGCGTCACGCCCAGCAGCACATCGGTGACGCGCTTGTGGCTTTCAACCCGCACGCCACGGCGCAGCGGCAGGATGCGGTCTTCAGCATGGCCTGCTGCCAGGCTGAAAGTGGTGTTTCGGTCGGGCGTTTGGAAGCTGGCGCCGGTGGACACCACGCGCGAGCGGTAGTCAGGCTCGCTGCTGATGGCCACCCCAAGCGAGGCGCTGCTGTGGCTCCAGTGGCGGGTCAGACGTGCGTCACCCGCATTGCGCCGCTCGTCGATCCGCTGCGCACTGTCCACCA
>RFPX01000363.1 GCA_009925955.1 Betaproteobacteria bacterium | reverse complement strand
CAAGGCGGTGCTGGTGACCGCCCTGGCCCGGGCCTTTCGGGCGCCGGCGGGCGTGGCCCTGCGCACCGGCTTGTACCTGGCGCAGGCCGGCGAGTTTGGCTTCGTGCTGCTGACCCTGGGCGCCGAGCAACACCTGATCGACCCGCAGTGGGTCAGCCCGGTGCTCGCTTCGATGGTGTTGTCCATGCTGGCCACGCCGTTCCTGATTCTGTACAGCAACGCCATCGTGGCGCGCCTGGTGGCCAGCGACTGGCTGCTGCAATCGGTGCAGCTCACCTCGATTGCCAAGAAGAGCATGCGCACGGAAGCGCACATCATCATCGCGGGCTATGGGCGCAGCGGCCAAAACCTGGCGCGCATCCTGGAGCGCGAGGCCATTCCCTACATGGCCCTGGACCTGGACCCCGACCGCGTGCGCCAGGCCGCCGCGGCCGGGCAAAGCGTGGTGTTTGGGGATGCCGCGCGCATTCAGAGCCTCATGGCCGCGGGTCTGGCTCGGGCCAGCGCGGTGGTGGTGAGCTACCACGACACCCCATCAGCGATGAAGATCTTGCAGCTGGTGCGCGAGCACGCTCCCAAGGTGCCGGTGTTGGTGCGCACGATCGACGACACCGACCTGGAACGCTTGCGCGCCGCCGGCGCCACCGAGGTGGTGCCCGAAGCCATCGAGGGTTCGCTGATGTTGGCCTCACATGCCCTGGCCCTGGTGGGCGTGCCCATGCGCCGCGTGATCCGCATGACGCGGGATGCGCGGGATGCCCGATACGGGCTGCTGCGGGGTTACTTCCACGGCGCAGACGACGATACGGTGGAAGAGCTGCACCAGGCGCGGCTGCTGACCGTGGGCTTGCCATCGGCATCGGCAGTGATCGGCCAGCGCCTGGGGGACTTGGCGCTGCACGCCATTGGGGTGGAGGTGGTGTCGGTGCGGCACGCGGGCGGCGCGGTGCAGCGGCCCGATGAGGCCCTGGTGCTGCAGGCCGATGACACCCTGGTGCTGTCGGGCGTGCCCGAAGCCTTGGCGCTGGCCGAGGAAAAACTTTTAAAGGGTTAACCCGACCATCGGGTGACCCGGGCCCGCGAGGGGCCTTGAATTCGTTGGCTTGACCCAACAGTTCTTGACCCGATACGCCGCCTTTTCGATGGAACGGCGCTGATGTTGTGAATACTTGATGTTTTCATCCTTCACACCGCATCACCGTGAAAAAACTCAAACTCACCGCGATCGCCACCGCTTCGGCTGTGGTGTGCACCTTTGCCGCCGCCCAAACCGTCACGGCCCCCGAGCGGGTGGAAGTGACCGGCTCGCTGATCAAGCGCACCGACCGTGAAACCCCCTCCGCCGTGGAGGTGATCACCAAGGAAGACATCCGCGCTTCGGGCTACGCCACCGTCGAGGAATTCCTCAAGTCCAAGTCCTACGTCGACAACTCATCGATCCAGGACGGCTACGGCAC
>RFPX01000362.1 GCA_009925955.1 Betaproteobacteria bacterium | reverse complement strand
TGACTTGAGACAATTTGTAAGTAAATTCGTGATGGATTTCTCAGTTCCTTCACCCTTCTGTGTCAACCACCCCCCCCCAGCTGATTGGCAGCGGCCCCACCATGGGGGCCTTGCGGCGCTTGATTGCCACCGTGGCGCGGTCGCAGGCCACCGTGCTGATCACGGGGGAAAGCGGCACCGGCAAGGAACTGATCGCGCGCGCCCTGCATGAGGCGTCGGAACGGCGCCTGGGCCGCTTCGTGGCGATCAACTGCGGCGCCATACCGCGCGAGCTGATCGAAAGCGAGCTGTTCGGTCACCGCAAGGGCGCCTTCACCGGCGCCGTGGTCGACCGCATCGGGCGTTTTGAACAAGCCCATGGCGGCACCATCTTCCTCGATGAGATCGGCGATCTGCCGCTGGACATGCAGGTCAAGCTGCTGCGGGTGCTGCAAGAGCGCATGGTCGACCCGGTGGGCTCGGTGCAGTCCACCCGCATCGATGTGCGCGTGGTGGCGGCCACACACCGAGACTTGGAAGCCGAGGTCTTGGCCGGGCGCTTCCGTGAAGACCTGTACTACCGCCTGAACGTGCTGCCTCTGGCATCGCCTGCCCTGCGCGAGCGTGCTGAAGACGTGCCCGAGCTGCTGATTCACCATGCCGGCCGCCTGGCACCGGAAGGCTGTGCCCCGATCACCTTTGACCAGCCCACGGTAGAGGCCCTGAGCGCTTACGCCTGGCCAGGCAACGTGCGCGAGCTGTCCAATCTGGTGGACCGCTTCACCACCCTGTTCAGTGGCCGCTGCGTGAGCCTGCGCGACATCCCGCTGCCGATGCTGCCCAAGGGCTTGCACGCGGCCCAAGAGGCCATGGCCCTGCAGGCCCACACCACCCCAACCGTTTACAACTTGATGAGCCCGGCCGGCCACACCGCGGGCGAAACGGCCGGGCCCGAATCGGCGCACGGGGCGGCGGACGCAGCCCACCCGGCTGAGCTGACCAGCCAAGTGGCCACCGATGTCGAACAGTCCATCCTGATGGCCCAGGGCGGGCCCACCGTGGTCCTGCCCCCAGAAGGGCTGTCACTCAAGGACCACCTGGCCGAAACGGAGCGCAGCCTGCTGGAACAGGCCCTTGCTCGCTCGGGTGGCAACGTGTCCCAGACGGCGCGTCTCTTGCAACTTCAGCGCACCACGCTGATCGAAAAGCTGAACAAGTACGCCATGCGGGCGGCCTGAGTCGGGCGGCGTCGGCGCATCACCGACGATCAGCCCTCATGGTGCGGTGGTTGGTGCCGATCTATGGCCTGGGGGCCTCTAAAACCCCCTATCATGGCCTGATTCTTGCATCTCAACTGATGGCGGCGTCTGTTTGCCGTCATCCGGCCCTGCCTCTGCAGGGCCCGACCGTTCGGAGAAATTCATGTTTGCGATCATTGGCATCGTGGTTCTGATGGTGTGCGTGTTCGGCGGCTTCATCATCGCCGGCGG
>RFPX01000361.1 GCA_009925955.1 Betaproteobacteria bacterium | reverse complement strand
CCCTCGACTTCGACCGCTCGGCCGCGCGCGGCATGCGCCTGGACATCGCCAGCGGCACGGCGGTGCGCTTCGAGCCAGGCCAGCAGCGCACGGTGGAGTTGGTGGACTTCGCCGGTGCCCGCCAGGTGTGGGGCTTCCGGGGCGACGTGCAGGGAGCACTGTGATGAGCCGCATCGGACGACGCGCCTACGCCGAGATGTACGGCCCCACCGTGGGCGACCGCCTGCGCCTGGCCGACACCGCCCTGGTCATTGAAATTGAACAAGACCTGACCTTGCGCGCCGAGGGTTACGGCGAAGAGGTCAAGTTCGGCGGGGGCAAAACCATTCGCGATGGCATGGGCCAATCGCAGCGGCCCAATGGGCCCGGCATGAAAGACGCCGTGGATTGCGTGATCACCAACGCGGTGATCATCGACCACTGGGGCATCGTCAAGGCCGACATCGGCATCCGTGGCCAGCGCATTGCCGCCATCGGCAAGGCCGGCAACCCCGATGTCCAACCGGGCGTGGACATCGTGATCGGCCCGGGTACTGAAATCATCGCCGGCGAAGGCCTGATCGTCACGCCCGGCGGCATCGACACCCACATCCACTTCATCTGCCCGCAGCAGATCGAAGAAGCGCTGTCCAGCGGCATCACCACCATGTTCGGTGGTGGCACGGGCCCCGCCACCGGCACCTTCGCCACCACCTGCACGCCCGGCCCCGAAAACATCGGGCGCATGCTGCAGGCCGCTGACGCCTTCCCCATGAACCTGGGCTTCTTGGGCAAGGGCAACGCGAGCCGACCCGAAGCCCTGCGCCAGCAGATCGAGGCCGGCGTGGTGGGCATGAAGCTGCACGAGGACTGGGGCACCACGCCCGCGGCCATCGACAACTGCCTGAGCGTGGCCGAGGAAACCGACACCCAGGTGGCCATCCACACCGACACCCTCAATGAAAGCGGCTTCGTCGAAGACACGATCGCCGCGTTCAAGGGCCGCACCATACACAGCTTTCACACCGAAGGGGCCGGCGGCGGGCATGCACCGGACATCATGAAGGTGGTGGGCTTGGACAACGTGCTGCCCTCCTCCACCAACCCCACGCGGCCCTACACGGTCAACACCATCGACGAGCACCTGGACATGTTGATGGTGTGCCATCACCTGGACGCGGGCATTGCCGAAGACTTGGCGTTTGCCGAAAGCCGCATCCGCCGCGAGACCATCGCGGCTGAAGACATCCTGCACGACCTGGGTGCGATCAGCATGTTCAGCAGCGACAGCCAGGCCATGGGCCGGGTGGGCGAGGTCATCATCCGCTGCTGGCAAACCGCGCACAAGATGAAGGTGCAGCGGGGCGGGCTGGGTGATGCCTCAACGCGCGGGGGCCTCTTGGGTGGAGACAGCGAGCGCCACGACAACGCGCGGGTCAAGCGCTACATCGCCAAGCTGGCGATCAACCCGGCCTTGACCCACGGAATTG
>RFPX01000037.1 GCA_009925955.1 Betaproteobacteria bacterium | reverse complement strand
ACCGTCGATACCAGCAGGTCGGTGAAGGTGTGGGCCATCTTCAACCGCCCGCTGCGCCCGTCTGCAAGACTGTTGACGGTGGGGGGGTCGGGCGGTAGAGCCGCAGGACCATGAGGCTGCTGAAGCCCCAAGACCAAGCCCGTACACCCCGCTGCAAATCCCAGACAGGACATCAGGACCAGGGTCAAGCTGGTGGTGTGGTTCAGAAGCGCGCTGGCCGCCAGCAGGACAGCCGCAGCCACGGGCGGCACCATGCGCACCAGGACGATGGCCTGGGGCGATCCCCAGCGCAGCTGCACGGATTGCGACAGCTGCCACCCGGCCTGCAGCAGCGACATCATGGCCGTGGCCAGCAGCAGGGACATCATGAGCCCGCGTTCCGTTGGCAGACTCTCGGATGCCAACAGCCAAAGCCAGCCCACGAGCGCCACTGGCGCCAGCATCACCCAACGCCGCGCGCTGGCCACCATCGCGGCCAGCACCAAAGCGCGCCTGGGGCCCGATCGGTCCACCAGCAGGCTGATGGAACCCTGCGCCAACGCCAAGGTGGCCCAGGCGAACGCGAGCTGAGACAGCACCGAGAACTCGCCCACCTCCTTGGGCGAGTAAAACCGCACCAACACGAGCGCCACGGCCGCTTGCCCGACCATGGCGAAAACGCTGCCAAGACCCATGGGCAGCGTGGCCCCCGTGAGCAGTGCAGACCGTCTCACCGGCGGCTCCTCTGGAGATCCCGTTCCAGATCGGCCCAAATCGGCAGTTCCTGAAGGATCTTCGGCCACGTCCTGACCAGTCCCAGCCGTCCGTCTTCCTGTGGGCCGTCCAGTTCCGAAACCGCGGCGGCCCATGCTGTCGGTGACGACACGTCATCAATCCAATGGATACGGGAGCAGGCCGGCGTTGCCGACAGGGTCTCCATCCACGGGTAGCGGTTGCTCACGACAGGCAGGCCCACCGCGAGGTACTCCAACACCTTGGTCGATGTCTGCACCGTATAGGGCCTGTGCGCAGGCACCAGGTTCAGACCCGCACGGGCCTGTACCAAGTACCCTGGAATCTCGGAATGGGCAACCGAGCCAATGGCGTGAATCCAGGGCATGCGCTTGAGCAGCTCAGCCAGTCGATCAGAGACAGACCCCACCAGCAGCACCCGCAGACCTGAGCGGCCGATGGCATCCAATGCACCTTGAAACGCCAACAGCCGACTCGTTGCCCCCGCATACACCAAATCGAACGGTGGACAGGCCGGCCGCTTGGACGGCGAAAAAGACTCTGGCACCCCCATGTCCCGCAGACAGTAGGGCACACGCTTGGAGAACCCCATCAGCTCACGCACCGGTTCGCTTTGAAACACCCGGTAGTGCGGGACCGGATTCCACCATCGCTTGAAATGGTCCTTCAAGCCCGGAAAGGACCCGACGCTGGCGGATGAGTACTCATGCACATGCAGGCTTGCCCTCAAGCGCAGGCTGTGCAAGCGGCTCACCACACCGCACATCCACCACACCACGTCTGCATCCACCGGGACGGTAGCGGCGCAACGGTGAAGAACCCATTCATAGCCCAGGGATTGGACATGGGCGGCGTAGGCGTGAAGCTCGGGCATGTAGGCATGTCCCGTATGCACACAGTGGACGGAACGGACCTTTTGTTCGATGCTGCTGCCGGCAGAAAGGACACGATCGAGAACCTGAGCCCACTGCGCGCGGAACCCTGCCTGGGCATGACGTTCAGCGACGGTGGTTGCCAGCCTGCGAAGGTCCTGAGGTGGCTGGGACAGTACCTTTACAACCGTGTGGGCCAGGCTCTCGGGCTGCTCATCATCAGCCAACCAATTGGAGGTCGGTCCCGACAACATCTCCCGCAACGCCGGTATGGGAACACCGATACAGGCAACGCCAGCCGCAAGCGACTCCAAGGCCACCATGGGATAACCTTCGTAAGCGGAGCAGATGACCGTTGCGTTCCAGGTGCGGTACACCGCAGGGGTGACGGTCATCTCGCCCAGGAATCGGACCCGATCACGGTCGGGATCATCCAACATCAGCCCCTGGGCTCGTGCCATTGCCTCCAACGGCGCCCGCAGCGGACCGTCGCCGATCACGGTCAAGCGATAGTGCTCGGGCAGCCGAAGGAGCATCTGGAGCAACCACTCTGGGCGCTTTTCGGGTGAGAGCCGTCCAACAAAGCCGAGTTGAGCCACCGGCATCTGTACGGCTGCTGCATGGCCATCTGCAGCAGGCGCAGGGTTTCGAATCACCACGCAGCGCTGATCACCCACGCCCGGAAACGCGGTACGCAAGCTCTCTCTTGAAGAGTCAGACACAAACACCAAGGTCCGTGCACGGCCGTAGGCCCAGCCCATGAGTTGGCGTCGCATCCAACCCGTCCGTGCCATGGCCATGACCTCACGCACCGGTCCATGCACCCAGACAATCACGGGTTTGCGCAGTACCCAGCCCAAGAAAGCAGCCAGGTAAGCGGGCCGGTAGGCATTTGAGGCCAGGATCACATTGGCCTGGGTCGCCTGTCGAAACACCTGGCGCCAGTCTGCAGAAGGTCCTCGGATGCAGGCCATCTGAATGGACCCACAGCAGTCGCTCAAGGAATGCGTCAACGCCTGCAGCATCGTCTGCACGCCGCCAACCCCATGCTCCTCAAACACGACCAGGAGCCGCACGCTCGGGCAAGCTTTCAAGCCCACTGCGAGCCGCCGTTACCGCCGCAGCGTCCGGATGAAGTCACGACGCCACCGGACTTCAACGCCGCATCAAGGGCAAGGGATACACCGCCAGACTCGGGTGTCCACGCGGCGAGAGTGCCATCACCCCAAACACCACGTTGTCCTTGCTGACCCCGTCCAACCGCAAACGCAGCGTGTCGGCGCCCACATCACGGCTGTGCTGCCAAGTGGTCGAATCGGTGCTGCGCCACACCACACGGTAGGCCGCCGCGCCGGGGCTGGGCTCCCACAGCAGGGTGCTGTCATTGGTGAGCTCGGTGGCGTCGAGCCTCACCCCCCGCGGCGGTGGCGGCGCCAGGGCCAAGGTGGCCAGGCCGGCCGCATTGATGCGGGCCACATCGGCCACATACCCAAAGTCGACGAACTCCGGCAGGTCACCGTAGCGCACACCGTTCTCGGTGCGAAGGTTTTGGTGTTGGTGCCTGAAGTTCTCGAAAGGCTCCGTGAAGCGCACGGCAGAGTAGCCCCGCTCCAAGAACGGCAGATGATCGCCACCGCGCAGGTAGCGGTCGCGCTTTTGGATCATCTGCACGGTAAAGCCCGGCAGATAGCGCTCGCCGGCAGCCTTGAGGTGTCGCCCCAATTGATGAGTGGGCAGATCTTCTGCGCCCCCCGCCAGTGCGATGGGCTGCAACTGCTCCCGTATGGCCATGAAGGTGCGCTGGTCTTCCTCGCTGGGCGAGGCATTGGCCTGAGCCGCCACCAAGGCCCTCAGCAAAGGGTCTGCTCCATCGGCGAACAGGCGCAAGCGCTTGGGATCGTATTGACCGAAGTCACCGCGCGGGCTGCCCACAATGTCATTGGTGATCATGGCCTCAATGTTGAGGTTCTGACGGCGTGCCTGGCGCGCAAACTGCGCTGCACCCAGCAAGCCCTGCTCCTCCCCGGGCACCGCCATGAAAATCAGCGTGGCATCGAACCGGTGCTTGGCCATCACACACGCCAACTCCATGGCCACCGCGGTGCCCGAGGCGTCGTCATTGGCGCCGGGCGCATCACCGACGGCGTCGTTGACATCGCTGTTGCGAGAGTCGTAGTGTCCGCTGACCACCAGCACACGCTCTCGACCGGCTGCTGCCGAGGCGCCAGGCAAGGTGGCCACCACATTCACCAGTTCCGTGGGCCGACTCAGGCGCCGGCCAGCAGGCTCGATGTGGCTTTGCATCTCCACCTTCAGCGCGCCGCCCGTAGCGCGTGCGCACTCGCGCAGTTCTCTTTCAATCCAACGCCGGGCCGCGCCAATACCCCTGGTTTCAGACTCGGTCTCCGATTGCGTGTGGCGCGTCTCAAACGCCACCAGGGTGCGAATACGTCGTTCAATCCGCTGCGGCGAAATGTCGACCAGGATCTGGCGAACGATGGGGTCGGTTTCTTCAGCAGATGCCCGGCCTGCGGGGGACTGCGCGGACACAGCGGTGCTGGCCAAGGCCAACAAAACAGCCAGGACCATGGAACCGTTCGTGCACATACTCTGGCGTTCCTTTTGGATGTGCCGCCAATGTGCGTGCAACACCAACCCGTACAGCGGCTTCATGCTGGCGCGGGCCTTACTCGGCCTTGATGCCTGCGGCCTTGACGACGCCCTCGTACCGCGCGAGGTCACGCTTGATTTCCTCAGCGAATTGCTCGGGGCTGCCTGGGCGCGGGTCAATGCCCAGCACGGCCAGACGTTCCCTCAAGGCGGGGTCGGCCAAGACGGCATTGAGCTCGGCATTCAGCCGCTGCACGATGGCCACCGGGGTACGGGCCGGTGCCAACAGCCCCACCCAGGAACTCACAGCGAAATCGGCCACGCCGCTTTCAATGAACGTGGGCACATCGGGCAAGGCCGGCGTGCGCACCGGGCTGGAAACGGCCACGGCCTTGAGCTTGCCGCTCTTGACATGGGCCTGTGCGCCGGCGACAGCCGTGTACACCAGGGGTATGGAACCCCCGATCACATCGGTGATGGCCTGGCCGCCGCCCTTGTATGGCACGTGCGTCAACTGCGCCCCTGTGCGCTGCTTGAGGAGCTCACCCGCAATATGGGGCGTGCCACCAATGCCTGATGTGCCATAGGGAAGACCACCCTGCTCTCTTCTGGAAAGCGCCAGAACCTCCTGCAAGGTGTTGGCCTTCACGCCAGGGTTGGCCACGAGGATCAGCACGGCATCGCCGATCTTGCCCACGGGCACGAAGTCTTTCTGGGTGTCGAAGGGGACCTTGGCGAACACATGCGGGTTGATCACCAACGTACCGTCAAATCCCAGCAGAAGCGTGTAACCGTCGGGCGCAGAGGTGGCCGCCAGTTGCGTGCCGATGTTGCCCGAAGCGCCTGGTTTGTTGTCAACCACCACCTGCTGACCCAGACGCTTGCCCAGAAATTCGGCGATCACACGTCCGCTGGTGTCCGTGACGCCTCCGGGAACAAACGGCACGATCAAACGCAGCGGCTTATTGGGCCAGGCATCCGAGCTTTGCGCGCGCACGGGCGAACACACGCTGGCCATCGCCAGCAAGCACACAGCCAAGACATGTCGACGATGGTTCATGGCGTTCTCCTGAGTATTACGGTTGCCCGCTGGTCGTTGATTTGCCGTCAGCCTCTAATCGTGTGCGTGCCTGCGCTCGAAGGCCCAAACCTCGTCAAACCCCATGAGCTGGGTCATCTCCGAGAAAGGCATCAAGGCAGGTGCGTCAGCGCCACCCCTGGCAAGGGGCTGTGTGCCCGCGCTGGCCGCCGCGGACATGGCCCGCAGGCGCTCATACGTGGACTGCATCGCCTGTGCTGCGGCCAGCAATGACGACACGGGAAAGATGGCCAGACGATAGCCGATGTCCTGCAAGGCCTGCGGACTGAGCACGGGCGTACGCCCCCCTTCGACCATGTTCGCCAACAAAGGCTTGGAGAGGCAGGCCGTGATGCGCCGCATTTCCTCGACACTTTCAGGCGACTCCACGAACAGGATGTCGGCACCGGCGTCAGCGTAGGCTTGGGCACGTGCCAGTGCTTCGTCCAGACCCAGAGCGGTACGGGCGTCTGTGCGGGCGATGATCAGAAAGTCGGGGCTGCGCCGGGCCTGAACGGCCACACGGATCTTGCGCACCATGTCCTCAACGGGAATGACACGGCGGCCGGGGGTATGACCGCACTTCTTCGGAAACTCTTGGTCTTCCAGCTGTATGGCCTGCGCACCCGCGGCCTCGTAGCCCTGCACGGTGCGCTGGACATTGAGCAATCCGCCGTAGCCGGTGTCGCCGTCGGCAATCAGGGGTGTTCCCGCCATGCCCGCCATGGCCTGGACGCGGTTGAGCATGTCACTGTAGGTGGCCAGCCCCGCATCGGGCAGGCCCAGATGGGACGCCACCGTGCCAAACCCGGTCATGTACAAGGCGTCGAACCCCATACGATCGGCCAGCCGCAGGCTGACCATGTCGTGCACGCCAGGTGCCAGGATCAGGCCCGGCGCCGCCAAGCGCTCCCGCAGTGTCTTGGACTTGTTCATGAGGCATCATGTTACGCATGTTCAGCGCACCCCGGCACGAGTACCCCAGACGCACCTTGGTGATGCGTGCCGCATTCTGGTTGGCGGTGGTGGCGCTGACGGTTCTCAGCCTACTGCCCACGGAACGCCTGCCCGATTTCACAGCGTCCGTGTGGGACAAGGCTCAACATGCCCTGGGCTTCGCCCTGTTGGCAACGCTGGGCCTGTGGGCCTACCCGGGCGGCAAACGCCGCACGGCACAGCTGACGCTGGGGCTATTGGCGCTGGGTGTGGCCATTGAGTGGGCGCAAGGCGCCAGTGGGTGGCGCCATGCGGACGCAGCCGACGCGGCAGCGAACGCGGTGGGGGTGGCCATGGGGTGGGCGCTGGTGAGCGCGCAAAGAAGATGGTGGGCCCTGTAGGATTCGAACCTACGACCAACGGATTAAGAGTCCGCTGCTCTACCAACTGAGCTAAGAGCCCCCAAATACAGCACCCAAGAGGGTGGTGGGTCGTGCGTGACTCGAACACGCGACCAACGGATTAAAAGTCCGCTGCTCTACCGACTGAGCTAACGACCCACTGTCTGTAGAGCCCATGATTCTAGCCTGAATTTGGAAGGCGCTTCAGCCTCCCATCATCATCAGGCCAGGGTTGCCGCCGGAGGCGGCCGTGTTGAGGCTGATGCTGCGCTCCACCACCAAGCGCTCCAGGGGCACCTCTGCACACCCAGGAGAAAGCGCCGTCAGGCCGACGATGGGCCCCTCCCGATCGGCCAGTTGACGTGCGAACGCCACGATGCCGGCCGGGCTGTCGTGGATCAGGGCCGCATCCACGCCCGCAGGGACGTCCCCGGCTGGCGCAGCAGCCACGGCCCGAACGGCCTCGGGTAACCGTGCCCAGAGGGGGCCGGCCGCTTTGTCCAACACCACCTGCCCCCCGACGGCCAACACCGCCGCGATCTGCACCAGCAGATCATCCTCTGCGCCCGAGTAGTCACCGACACGGCACCAGACGCGATGGCGGGGACCCACCTGGTAAAGGTTGCGCTCTCCCGTGGGGCCGGGCAGCAGAGCCTCCAGCCCGGCCGCGTGGCTGTTGGCCATCTGCAGGCATGCATGAGCCACGTGCGCGCGGCCTGTGGCCACGGCCCACTCATATAGGGCGTTCAACGGCGTGCGGGTGCACATCTTCGGTGGGGTACCGCCGGCCTCTTGCACAGCACGCTTTGCGGCATCAACAGGGCCATGCGCCAACAGCCGCAGCAGGTACAGAGGCCCGCCGGCCTTTGGGCCTGTTCCAGACAAGCCGTCGCCACCGAAAGGTTGCACACCCACCACCGCGCCGACCATGTTGCGGTTGACATAGGTGTTGCCGCAACGGGTGTCTCTCAAGACCTGCTCAATGAAGGTATCGATCCGGGAGTGCACGCCCAAGGTCAGCGCATACCCAGTGGCGTTGATGTGCTGGAGCAGCTGGGGTAACTGATCCCGCCTCCACCGCAACACATGCAGGACCGGCCCGAACACCTCTGTCTGCAATTCGTCCAGCCGCTCAATCTCAATAAGCGTAGGTGGCACATAGAAGCCCTTGGCAGCTGGGTAGCCGCTTGCGTTCACGCTGCGGTGAACCACACGGTCCGCATCCTTCATACGCCGGACATGGGCTTCAATCGCTCGATAAGCGGGCTCATCAATCACCGGCCCCATATCGGTCTGCAGCCGTGCAGGATCACCAACGCTGAGCTCCTCCATCGCCCCTTTGAGCATGACCAGCAGGCGATCCGCCACATCCTCCTGCACGCACAGGACCCGCAGGGCTGAACAGCGCTGACCAGCCGCCTCGAATGCGGATGCCACGGCGTCTTGCACCACCTGCTCCAACAGGGCAGACGAGTCCACCACCATGGCGTTTTGGCCACCCGTCTCGGCAATCAGGGGCACGGGCTGCCCATGCGCATTCAAGCGCGGCGCGAGCACCCGCTGCAGCAACTTGGCGGTCTCCGTCGAGCCCGTAAACATCACCCCCTGCACGCGGGCATCTTCGACCAGTGCCTGCCCCACTTCACGACCACCGCCGGGCAGCAACTGCAAAGCACCGCGTGGCACACCTGCGTGCCACAGCAGGCCGACGGCCCAGGCGGCAACGGCAGGCGTCTGCTCAGCCGGTTTGGCCAGCACCGGGTTACCCGCTGCCAAAGCCGCGGCTGCCTGGCCGATGAAGATCGCCAAGGGAAAGTTCCAGGGGCTGATGCACACCACAGGCCCCAGCGGCAGGTGAATGGCCTGTGCTGGATCTCGCCGAATCTGCGCCGCGTAGTAGCGCAGGAAGTCCACGGCCTCTCGCCACTCGGCCACTGCATGGGCCCAGGTCTTCCCGGCCTCGCGCACCAGCAAGCTCATGCCGGCTGCGGCCTGCGCCTGCATCAGATCTGCCGCCTGCTCCAACAGTGCCGCCCGCTGTGCTGCAGGCGTAGCCGCCCAGTCCACAGCAATCGCCTGAGCGGCTTGGAGCGCCGACTCCACCTCATGCGGCATGGCATACCGAACTGAACCCAAGACATCACGGGCATCCGCGGGGTTGCGCAGCGGATGCTCCGGTTCCCCAGGGGGGATGGAGCACGCCACGGCCAGCATGGGCTTCACTGACCAAGGGGTTTGCGCATGGGCAGCCATCTCCCGCACCAGGGCGCCAAGCGTGGACTCATCGGCCAGGTCCATCCCGCAAGCGTTGCGACGGGCCGTGCCGTACAAGGCGCCAGGCAGTGGAATTTGAGGGTGGGGCAGCCCCGGCGGGCTGCCATCCACGGCCGCTTCAGCCCAAGTGCGTTGCACAGGGTCACACACCAGATCACCCAGGGCCACCGTGGGGTCGGCCAGCTGGTTGACAAAAGAGCTGTTGGCACCGTTTTCCAGGAGACGGCGCACCAAGTAGGCCAGCAGCGTTTCGTGCGTGCCCACCGGTGCATAGATGCGGCATGGGCGGCCCAGGCCGGATGCACCCACCAACTGTTGGTACAAGGTCTCGCCCATACCGTACAGGCACTGGAACTCGTACTGT
>RFPX01000360.1 GCA_009925955.1 Betaproteobacteria bacterium | reverse complement strand
TGGCGGAGAGAGCGGGATTCGAACCCGCGGTGGGCTATTAACCCACACACGCTTTCCAGGCGTGCGACTTAAACCACTCATCCATCTCTCCGGACAGCCTTTGAGTATAGCGCGGCATCGCCCGGGCCCTGTCGGCCCAAGCGCTCAGCGTGGCCCCAGCGCCTCTTGGATGGCCGCCTGCACGGCCAGCCGAACGTCGGCCTGAAGGCGCTCTCCCACGTCGGCTGCCACCTCTTGCGCCGCCTTGTGCGCGATGCGCTCGGCCAGCACGGCCACTGCGGGGACCACCGCCGCATGCACCCGCAGCTCCAGCTGCTGCTGCAAGCGCCGAGTGAGCTGCTCCACCAAGCGGGCCTCCAGCGCCTGCAGGGCGACCGGGTCGGCCGCCTGTGCCGAGTGCGTGGCCGCCGCAGCGGACACAGGCGCAGCCGAGCGCGGCGCAGCGCCGGCCATCAGCACCTCGGTCAACACGGGCAAATCGATGCTCGACGGTGGGGTTCGCATCACGTTCTCAGGAAAAGGCGTGGTGTACCGGCGTCACACCTTGCTCACGCCAGGCGCGCCACCGCTGCTGGCCGGCCGCACGCGCGGCGGGGTCGGTGGACACCAAATCGATCACCTTGGCAAAGGGCTGGGCGGCCTGCAAGGACATGTCTGCCCCCAGGTTGATCAGCACATCCGGCCGCTCGCCCTGCGCTGTGCAGTCCAAGAGCGCTTCGGGCTGGCTGGTCAACCACACCGGCGCGCGGCTCAACCGTGTGCTGCCTTGGGCTTCACGGCTCCAGCGCAGGTGCGGCACAAAGCCGCCCGGATCGGCGGTCCACAGCTGTTCGTCCAAAGCACCCAGTTGGGCCTCAGGGCCCACGACCAGCACCCGAGAACCGTGCGCCAAAGCCTTGCGCGTCAATCGCATGGCGTGTTCTACCGGGTCGAGCACGCCCGTGTGAAACGCCACCGATGACGCGGCTTGGCTCATCGTGCCTGGGACAGGATGTAATGCGTCAACAAGGCCACCGGACGGCCTGTGGCACCCTTTTGGGCGCCGCTCTTCCAAGCGGTACCGGCGATGTCCAGGTGGGCCCACCGGTATCGCGCGGTGAACTTCTTCAGAAACATGGCCGCGGTGACAGCCCCGCCTGCACGGCCGCCCACATTGCCCATGTCGGCAAAGTTGCTCTTGAGCGCCTCGGCATACTCCTCGTCCAGCGGCATGCGCCATGCCGGGTCCAGCCCGCGCTTGGCGGCCTGCAGCAGTTCTTCAGCCAATTCGTCGTCAGGCGTGAACAGTCCGCTGTGGTGGTGACCCAGCGCAATGACGCAGGCCCCCGTGAGCGTGGCAATGTCGATGACGGCCGCCGGCTTGAAGCGCTCGGCACACGCGGCTTCAACTCACCCAGGGCCTTGAACGTCCCCAGCACGCTGGCTGCGCCGGACATGTCGAACTTCATCTCGTCCATTTCGGGTGCCGGCTT
>RFPX01000359.1 GCA_009925955.1 Betaproteobacteria bacterium | reverse complement strand
TCGAAGGGGTGCTCGGTGATGGGCATCAGCTCCACATGGGTAAAGCCCATGGAAGCCACATAGTCGGGCAGTTGTTCGGCCAGTTGTTCCCATGACAAGAAGCCCCCATCGGCCCGTTTGCGCCAGGACCCCAGGTGCACCTCATAAATCGACACAGGCGCCTGGCGAGCGTTGGCTGCAGCCCGCTCGGGTGGCAGGGGGTTGTGCCGTGGCGCCTGCGCCACCACACTGGCGTTGTCAGGGCGAAGCTGGGCCTGCCGGGCCATCGGATCGGCCTTCAAGGGCAGCAGGTGGCCCTGCGCATCGTGCAGCTCAAACTTGTAAAGCGCGCCAGGCCCCACGCCTTCCACAAAGGTTTCCCAAATGCCGCTATGGCCACGTGGCTGCATGGGATTCACACGGCCATCCCAGTGGTTGAAGTCGCCCACCACGCTGACCGATCGTGCATTGGGCGCCCACACGGCAAAACGGGTGCCGGCGGTGGCGGCGCCGACCGATCCGCTGCCCGTGCTGACCCCTGGAGCCCCCACGACATGTGCCCCCAGCACCTCATAGGGCGCGGGATGCGCCCCCTGCGACAGCAGCCGCAGGTCGCGCTCGTCGATGCTGGGGCAGGCCGAGGTGCTCACAACAGGCTCACCCGCTGACCTGGTCGTTCATAGGGTGGCTACGCTCCACACGCGCTCGACGTACTCCGCAATCGTGCGATCTGAAGAGAACATGCCCATGCCTGCCACATTCAGGATCGCGCGTCGCTGCCAAGCCTTTGAATCTGCATACAGGCCGTCGACCTGCGCTTGAGCCGCGCAGTAGCTGCTGAAGTCGGCCAGCAGCAAATAGGGGTCGTGGTTGAGCAACTCCTGCACCAAGCCGGCGTATCGGCCGCGTTCCCCTGGTGAAAAGTCTCCGGCCGCAACCGCCTGCAACACCTGGGCCAAGGCCGGGTCCTGGTCGGCATAGCGGCGCGGCTCGTAGCCCGCCTGCTTGAGTGATTCGACCTGCTCAGAGCGCAGTCCAAAGACGAACATTTCATCCACGCCCATGGCCTGCGCCATTTCGATGTTGGCGCCATCCCAGGTGCCGATGGTCAGCGCGCCATTGAGCGAGAACTTCATGTTTCCCGTGCCCGAGGCTTCGGTGCCGGCCGTGGAGATCTGCTCACTCAAATCAGCGGCCGGGATGATGACTTCGGCCAGGCTGACGCTGTAGTTGGGCAGAAACACAAACTTCAAGAGCCC
Source organism: Betaproteobacteria bacterium (assembly GCA_009925955.1). Classification (GTDB taxonomy): domain Bacteria; phylum Pseudomonadota; class Gammaproteobacteria; order Burkholderiales; family Burkholderiaceae_C; genus RFTU01. Next base: position 240 of record RFPX01000359.1, on the reverse strand, counting down.
CTGCACACGCGGGTCTGCGTTGATGGTGCGGGCCACATCATGGGCCAACTGAATGATCAGCTTGGCCGTTCGGTAAGCCGACGCAGCCTTGCCGGCCATGACCACGGTGCGCGGCACCCAGGGCTTGCCCTGCAGGCCTTGTGGGTGGGCCAAGATGGCTTGGTAACGGGCGACGACCTGCAAGATATTGAGCAGCTGCCGCTTGTATTCGTGGATGCGCTTGACCTGCACATCAAACAG
>RFPX01000358.1 GCA_009925955.1 Betaproteobacteria bacterium | reverse complement strand
GGCCGCCGTTTGGCAAAAGAGCCGCTGACCAACCAGTACGTCAGCGTGAACGTGATCCCGCGCATGGCGCTCAGCCGCACCGACATCCTGCGTGACGGGGCGTCCTCCAGCTATGGCTCAGATGCCATGGGCGGTGTTCAGGCGTTCTACACCCACAACCAGTACCAGGGTGCTTCCATCAAGGCCGAAATGCTGGAGCCCCAGCGTTCGGGTGGTGGCGGTGCGCGGAGCATTGGTTTTGTGGGCGGTACCGGTAAGTTGGAAAAAGATGGCTGGAACGTCTACGCCGCCTTTGAGGTCCAGCACCGCGATGTCCTGCCCCGGTCCGCACGCCCTGAGCTGACCGATGGCTCGGCCCTCAAGCAACTGGGCATCAACACCGATCCCGGCTTGGGGGCGGCCGCCACGCCGGGCAACTTCACCGATCCCACGAACCCGACCAGTTCGCTGCGCACGGTGCGCTACAACCCGATGTTCTCCACTGGCTGTCTGGCGCCGTACTCGGTGCCCAGCACCTCAGGCGGCCGCCAGACCTGTTTCCTGGACGCCAACACCCAGTACACGGCGTTCAACAACAAGAACGACATCATGACCGCCTACGCCAAGGGTTCGCTGAACCTGGGCGGTGGCCACCTGCTGACGGCTGAAGTCAACCGCAGTGCGTACAGCGTCGACCAGTACAACAACCCGGCGGCACCGACGGTGCGCCTGACCAGTGCGCACCCCTATTACCCTGGCAACGGACTGGTTCCGGCTGTGCCGGGGCTGAACCTCGCTGGCCGTCCGATCGACGTCCTGTGGTCGGTTGCGGATGCCGGTCCGCGCATCCGCGACGACAACCACTTCAATGACCGCATCGTGGTGGGCCTTGAGGGCACCATTGCGGGCTGGGACTACCGAAGCGGTTTGAATTTCGGGCAATCCAGGCGCGACACGAGGGCAGGGTCGGGCTGGCTGAGCGTGACCGGTATCGCCACGGTGCAGGGAACGGCCACCACGCTCTTCCTGGACCCCAAGCTCAACCCCTTCGGCTTGCAGACGCCTGCTGGGCTGGCCCTGCTGCAGGCGGCCAGCATCGATGGCCGCACCCTACGCTTGCACAAAGCGGGCAATTCCAGTGTTGATGCCACATTCACCCGTGACCTGACGAACCTGAGCGGCGGCCCGCTGTCCCTGGCCTTGGGTGGTGAGGTGCGGCGTGACACCTGGCAGGCCATTGGCTTGGCCAGCAACGACCTGTCGCCTGCCTTGAACCGGCAGATCGACCTGCTGGGCGGTGACAGCCAGGCGTCTGGCGCGAACTCCAGCACGTCCACCAAGATCTCACGCGACATCACATCGTTGTTTGCCGAAGTCGAGGCACCGGTACGCAAGGACTTGTCGCTCAACGCGTCGCTGCGAGCCGACAAGTACAGCGATCTGGGCGAGTCCACCGTCAACCCCAAGGTCAGCCTGCGCTGGCAGCCCATCAAGAGCTTGATGTTCCGC
>RFPX01000357.1 GCA_009925955.1 Betaproteobacteria bacterium | reverse complement strand
GCCACCGGCGCCGGCGCAGCGGCAACCTCGCCCTGCGCCTCCAGCACCAACACGAGGCTGCCCTCCCGGACCTTGTCACCCAACTGAACCTTGAGCTCCTTGACCACGCCCGCGTGGCTCGACGGAATCTCCATCGAGGCCTTGTCGCTTTCCACCGTGATCAGGCTTTGCTCCAACTTGACCGCATCGCCGGGCTTGACCAGCACCTCGATGACGGCCACTTCATCGAAATCCCCAATGTCAGGGACCTTCACTTCAACCAGTGCCATGTTCGTGTCTCCGTACCGCGTTCAAGCGAACAGGGGGTTGATCTTCTCGGTGTTCAAACCGTACTTCTTGATCGCCTCGGCCACCTTGGTGGCGGGCAGTTGGCCCTCATCGGCCAAGGCCTTGAGCGCGGCCACCACCACGTAGTGGCGGTTCACCTCGAAGTGCTCACGCAGCTTCTTGCGGAAGTCCGAACGCCCAAACCCGTCCGTGCCCAGCACGGTGTAGCCCTTGTCCTTGGGGATGAAGGCGCGGATCTGCTCGGCGTAGTTCTTCATGTAGTCGGTGGCAGCCACCACAGGGCCCGGCAGTGTGGACAACTGCTGTGTCACATAGGGCAGGCGTTGCTTCTCGGTGGGATGCAACAGGTTCCAGCGCGCGCAGTCCTGGCCTTCGCGGGTGAGCTCGTTGAAGCTGGGGCAACTCCACACATGCGCCACCACACCCCAATCCACGGCCAGCAGCTTCTTGGCTTCCATGCTCTCGCGCAGGATCGTGCCCGAGCCCAGCAGGTTCACCTGCGGTGCAGCCTTGGCGCCCTCTCCCCGCTCCAGCAGGTACATGCCCTTGATGATCTGCTCTTCGGTGCCAGGCTTGAGGCCGGGCATGGGGTAGTTCTCGTTGAGCAAGGTCACGTAGAAGAACACGTTCTCCTGGCGCTCCACCATGCGCTTCATGCCGTGGTGCAGGATCACGCCAACCTCGTGGGCGAAGGTCGGGTCGTAGGACACGCAATTGGGAATCGTGCCGGCCAGAATGTGGCTGTGGCCGTCCTCATGCTGCAGGCCTTCCCCGTTGAGCGTGGTGCGCCCCGACGTGCCGCCCAAGAGGAAACCGCGGGCCTGCATGTCGCCCGCGGCCCAGGCCAGGTCACCGATGCGCTGGAAGCCGAACATCGAGTAGTACACGAAGAACGGCACCATGATGCGGTTGTTCGTCGAATACGAGGTGGCCGCGGCGATCCATGAGCTCATGCCGCCCGCTTCGTTGATGCCTTCTTGCAGGATCTGGCCGGCCTTGTCTTCGCGGTAGTACATCACCTGGTCTTTGTCGACCGGCGTGTACTTCTGGCCCTCGGGGTTGTAGATGCCCACCTGGCGGAACAGGCCTTCCATGCCGAACGTCCGGGCTTCGTCCACCAAGATGGGCACCACACGCGGGCCCAGGGCCTGGTCGCGCAGCAGCTGGGTCAGGAAGCGCACGTAGGCCTGCGTGGTGGAAAT
>RFPX01000356.1 GCA_009925955.1 Betaproteobacteria bacterium | reverse complement strand
AGACATGCGCGTGCGGTGTGTGGCCTCAAATTCGCAGCGCCGGTGCAATCGGCCGAGCAAGGCCATTTCATCGGGCCGCATCGGTCGACGCCGCAGCTCCGCCACCACCGTTGAAGCCTCCTCCAGTGCACCCTGCCGAAGAAGGCTGTAGGCATAGCCCAGCCCCACGTCCGAGCGCTGCGGATTCACGGCGCGCAGAAGCCGAAACAGAACGGCGGACCCGGCAAAGTCACCCGTGCGCATCTTGGACACCGCGTGCCAATAGAGAAAGTCCATCATCTTGCGGTCGAACATGGCTCAGGAGTAAAAGTGTTCGAGGCGGCGCTCGAGGAGGTAGTCGCGCAACAACAGATCGCGGTCGAGCAGCTCGAGCGCATCTGCAGCCTCTTCGGCCAAAGCGCCATCCAGGGCAGCCGCCAGTGCCTCCATGGCCTGGTTCAGTGCAGGCTCATAGAGGTGGCCGGTGGGCAAACGGTTGGAAGGCGCCACGCGCGCCTCCAGGAAGGACATCACCAAGCCATCGACAGGCGCCACATCAAAGCGGCCCTGCGCCTCCTCCACCTCGTTGTGGGTGGACAGGAAATAGGCCTGGTAGGCCCAGGCCTCGGCCTTCTTGAGGAAAACATCCCCGTCGTTGCGGGGGTCTTGGCGGGCGAGCTCCACCGCGGCTTCCGCGATCTCGGAAACCGAACCATGCGACAGCAGTTGGTTGTATTCGGTACGAAGCATTCGGCCCGCCCCCCGGCGGCCTAAGTCAACGGTGGCTCGTCAGAGCTTCTGGGTGATGCTCTTGGCCGTCTCTTCCACCGACTTCACCACCGAGCTGGCCACCATCAGCGCGGTGTTGTACTGCGCCATGGCCGCCTGCATCTTGATGAGGTTGGTGGGGTCCGAAGGGTTGTCACCGGCCTTCGCAATGGCGGTTTGAAGAGCCGCGCCAGCGTTGTTGATGGAATCGGTGAAGACAGCCAGAGCGGGCGCAACGTCAAGCGATGCTGTCGCGTTGTAGCTCGGCAGCGACGTCGTTGCTGCGTTGTAAGAAGCGGCCATGTTGGTTCCTTATGCCAGAGATTGAAGGTCTCAAGAGTGCGATGCTGTCGAACGGTAGCGAGGTGATCTACAGCCGGATCAGTGCGAAAGGTAGATGTGCATCGATTTCAAAATCATCTGCGCGCTGTTCAGGGCCGTGATCCGCTTGCTGGCGTGCGCGTAGTCGTCCTGGCTCAATCCTTGACGCATCTTGCGTTGCACCTTGGACACTTCATCTTCCAAGCTGCGCAGCAGGCGCGTCAGGTTCACCGATGCCTCATTTCCGCTCAGCAGGCGCCCCAGGTCTGTCATCGGCAGGGGGGCTTGCGTTTGTGCATTCATGGGGTGCCTTTCCTTGCGTTGCGCGACTGTAGGTTGCACGCTGGTTCTGGATGAAGAGTTAATCGGTGGGCGAATGGTGCGAAAAGGCTCAGCGGCCCTGCAGCCCGCGTGCCAGGGCGTCCTGCTGCG
>RFPX01000355.1 GCA_009925955.1 Betaproteobacteria bacterium | reverse complement strand
GGACGTCCTCTTGTGATGGGGCAAACATAAAGGCATTGTGGATGATCACCGACCCGCAGTTCTATTTTTGGGCGATCGCCGCCGTGCTGCTGGTGGGTTTGTCCAAGAGTGGCTTCCTCAGCGGCTTCGGGGCCGTGGCCACCCCCCTGATGGCGATGGCCGTGCCGGTACCCCAGGCAGCGGCCATCATGCTGCCGCTGCTGTGCCTGATGGACCTGACCAGCCTGCAGCAGATGTGGCGCAACCGAGACCAAGACCTGCTGCGGCTGCTGGTGCCGGCGGGTCTGTTGGGCATCCTCTTGGGCACCGTGCTGTTCAGTCGGGTCTCTGCACCGGTGGTGTCGGTGGTGGTGGGGGTGCTGACACTGCTGTTCCTGCTGCAGCGTTTGGTGATGAAGCCCCGAGCCCATCGCGCTGCACCATCACCCCGCTGGGGGTTCGCCTTGGGCATCGTCAGCGGCTTCACCAGCTTTGTGGCGCATGCCGGTGGTCCACCCCTGAGTGCCTATGTGTTGCCGATGCGGCTGGATCCCATGCGTGTGACGGCCACCACGGCGGTGTTCTTTTCGGCGGTGAACATGGCCAAGTGGCTGCCGTACGCCGCGCTCGGCCTGCTCGATACCCGCAACCTGTGGACCTCCTTGGTGCTGGCGCCGCTGGCCCCGGTGGGTGTTTGGGCAGGGGTGTGGTTGACCCGCCGCATGGCCTCCGAATGGTTCTACCGGGTGGCTTACACCGGCATGGCCGCTGCCGGCGGCAAACTCTTGTGGGACGGTTGGCGCGCGTTGTGACCGCAAGCCCCCCCCACTTGAAGGGTACCCCCTGGGATGAGGGGTTTTGCCACACCCACACCCCTCCTAGCATCTTCCAAACCGGCTCTGTGTTCAGCCGGGTCAAGGAATGGAAGATGAAGATGCTCTTGCTTGATGACCATCCCCTGGTGCGTTGTGCGCTGGAATCCGTGATCCAGTCCCTGGGGAGTGAAGTGACCGTGCACAGTGTGGCCAGCACCGCACAAGCGCAGCAGTGCTTGGCCGAGGCCGGTCCCTTCGACATCGCGCTGCTGGACCTTCAGCTGCCCGATGCCGACAGTTTTGCGCTCTTGGCCGATTGGCGCGAGGCTTACCCGCAGATGCGGGTGGTGATGATGTCGGCTGCCGAGTCGGCGCAGGAGGCCCTGCGGGCCTTGGAGGAAGGGGCGGCCGGTTTGGTGTCCAAGCGCATGGCGCCCGAGGTTCTGGGGCAAGCCTTGCGCAGGGTGATGTCGGGTGGCACCTATGTGCCGCCCCTGGCCATGCGCTCTGTGCTGGCGTCCTCGGGGCATGAGAGCGCTGCGTCGTCCTCACCGATTCGGCTGCATGAGCCGCAGCGGATATCCATTCCAGAGCCCAGCCTCCAAACCGCCTGGTGGCCCGGCTCACCGAGACGCTGGACGCGCGGCGCGCCGCATGAACGCGGACCTCGACAAGCTGCTGCCCTACCCCTTCGAACGCCTCGCGG
>RFPX01000354.1 GCA_009925955.1 Betaproteobacteria bacterium | reverse complement strand
GCGGCAATCTCCTCGGGCGATTGGTAGCCGCCCTGCACGGGCAGGAAGGCGTACTGAAGGCCTGCGGCACGTGCGGCGGCTTCAATCGAGGCGTTGGTCGGCTGCTCGGGGCCTTCTTCGTAGTCGGGGCGGTTGTTGATCACCGACTTAAAGCCTTGACGGGCCGCCTCGGCCATCGATTCCGGGATCAGTTGTGGGGCCACACACACGTCGGGGGCCACAGCGTGCAGGGGCAGCAGGTCGTTGTCCATAGGAAGGTCCGTTGGTGCTGGGGTGGTGATGGGGCGGTGTCAGCCGGCCAGGCTGGCCTTGATCAGCGCTGACACCTGTGCCATGTCGGCCTTGCCTGCCAGGCGCTGCTTGGCGGCTCCCATGGCCTTGCCCATGTCGCCCGGCCCGGATGCGCCCAGCTCGCTGAGCAGGGCGCGCACCTCGGCGGCCAGTTCGTCTGCTCCCAATCGCGCCGGCAGGTAGGCCTGCAACACGGTCACTTCGGCACTTTCCTTGGCCACCAGGTCGGTTCTGCCAGCCTGCTCGAAGGCGGCAATGGAGTCACGGCGCTGCTTGATGAGCTTGTCCACCACGGCCACCACCGCGGCATCGTCCAGGGTGATGCGCTCGTCGACCTCTTTTTGCTTGATGGCCGCCAACAGCATCCGGATCGTGGACAGGCGATCGGCCTCCTTGGCCTTCATCGCCGACTTCATGTCATCGGTGATCCGGTCTTTCAGCGCAGTGGGAGTGGGGGTCGACATAAGGGGCTCCAAAGACAAAGCCCGCGGGCGTTGCAGCCGAGCGGGCCTGGTCGCGTGGGCGAAGTGTGATCAGTACAGCTTCTTGGGCAGCTGCATGCTGCGCACGCGCTTGTAGTGGCGCTTGACGGCCGCAGCCTTCTTGCGCTTGCGCTCGGCCGTGGGCTTCTCGTAGAACTCGCGGGCGCGCAGATCGGTCAAGAGACCGAGCTTCTCAATGGTGCGCTTGAAGCGGCGCAGGGCCACGTCGAAGGGCTCGTTTTCTTTGACTCGAATCGTCGTCATGGGTCAGCTTGTGCTCTGGGGTTGAGGTCTGTCTTTTGGGTGCGGCACACAGGCGCGCACTCAGGAAAGCCTATGATTCTAACAGAACTTCAGCCATTTAGGGTCCGAACCAGCATGTAAGCGGCCAGCCCGTACAGCAGCAGGGCAAACACCCGCTTGAGTTGCCGAACATTGAGCGCGTGCGCGGCCTTGGCCCCCCAGGGGGCCACCGCCATGCTGCCGGTGGCGATCACCGCCAGGGCCGGCAGGTACAGCAGGCCGAAGGCCCCTGGCAGCGGCGGTGGCAGGTCCCAACTGCCCAGCAGGTAGCCGGCCGTGTTGGCCAGGGCAATCGGAAAGCCCAAGGCCGAGGCGGTGGCCACCACTTGGTGGATGGGCACGTTGCACCAGGTCATGTAGGGGGCCGACGCGAACGCGCCTCCCGCACCCACCAGCCCCGACAACAGCCCGATGCCGCTGCCCGCGGCCGACTGCCCCCA
>RFPX01000353.1 GCA_009925955.1 Betaproteobacteria bacterium | reverse complement strand
TGCGCGCCATCATTGAGCGCGACCTTCAACAGGGCACGTACGCAGGCCAACACTTCGCCGGCACGCCGGGCGATGGCACCCATCACGCCGCGGGTCCGCTGGACGCCGCCCGCATCCGCACCCGCTTCCCCCCCGAACCCAACGGCTACCTGCACATCGGACACGCCAAAAGCATCTGCCTGAACTTCGGTCTGGCCCGTGACTATGGTGGCGCCTGTCACCTGCGCTTTGACGACACCAACCCGGAGAAAGAAGAGCAGGAGTATGTGGACGCCATCGTGGAGATGGTGCAGTGGCTGGGCTGGTCTTGGGAGTCTGAGCTCAACGGCGCCAAGACCACCCATCTGTACTACGCCAGCTCCTACTTCGACTTCATGTACCGGGCGGCGGAGTACCTGATCACCCAGGGGCACGCCTATGTGGACGAGCAGACGCCCGAGCAAATGAAGGCCAACCGGGGCGACTTCAACACGCCGGGCGTCAACAGCCCCTATCGTGACCTGCCGCCCGAGCACCACCTGAGCCGTTTGCGGGAAATGCGCGACGGCCGGCACGCCGACGGCACCATGGTCTTGCGGGCCAAGATCGACATGGCCTCGCCCAACATCAACTTGCGCGACCCGGCCCTGTACCGCATCAAGCACGCCACCCATCACCACACCGGCGACCGCTGGTGCATCTACCCGATGTACACGTTCGCGCACCCCATCGAGGATGCGCTGGAGAACATCACCCACTCCATCTGCACGCTGGAGTTCGAAGACCAGCGGCCCTTTTACGACTGGACCCTGGAGCGCATCGTGCCTGTGCTGCGGGCGCCGCAGTTCGAGCGCGCCAAGGCCCTGGTGCAGCAGATTCGCACGCAAGGACTTGAAGCGCGGGAGGCCTTCGCCCAGGCCTGCCTGCGCCGCAGCGACAAGCTGTTCGCCAGCGAGCCCGAGGCGCAGATGCGGGCCCTGTTCCAGCGCTGGCAGCAAGCGCCGGGGGCTGTGTCGCAAGACCTGGAGGGCTTCTTCAAGCTGTTGACCGAGCAGGTGGAACAGTTCACCCCGCTGCTGGCCCATGCCTTGGACGCCTACGAAGCCAATGTCTTCAAGTTGCCCCACCAGCATGAGTTCGGCCGTTTGAACCTGAGCTATGTGGTCACCAGCAAGCGCAAGCTCAAGCAACTGGTGGATGAAGCCATCGTGGACGGTTGGGACGACCCGCGCATGCCCACCTTGGCTGGCCTGCGCCGGCGCGGCTACACGCCCGCATCCATCCGCAAGATGGCCGACGACAGCGGCGCCAGCAAGACCAGTGCTTGGCTGGATTACGAGGTGCTGGACATCGCCCTGCGCGACGACCTCGAAGGCCAGGCCGCACGCGCCATGGCGGTACTGGAGCCGCTCAAGCTGGTCATCACCAACTGGGCCGAGGTGTTTGGGCAAGCCGAGCACCTCATCCCCGGGCTGCAAAGCCAGGGACTGCGCCACGATGTTGACACCCGTGGTGGCATTGGGCACAAAGGCCAAGTGTTCGGCATGGGC
>RFPX01000352.1 GCA_009925955.1 Betaproteobacteria bacterium | reverse complement strand
AGGTCGGCCGTGGGCACCACGCGCATGTAGTCGGGCAGGCCCAGGGCCGGGCCCACCACGTGCCAAATCGCGGGGATCAGGTCCACCGGCAACAGGTCCATGGCGTTGAGCAGGAAGATCCACACGAAAACGGTCAGCGCCAAGGGCGACACCATCTTGCGGCTTTCGGCGCTGTGGACGATGCCCTTGGCCTGGTTCTCCACCATTTCCACCAAAAGCTCCACAGCGGCCTGGAAGCGGCCCGGCACGCCCGAGGTGGCCTTGCGGGCAGCCGCCCACAGGATCCAGCAGGTCACGATGCCCAGCAGGATCGAAAAGAACAGGGAGTCGTAGTTGAACACCGACAGGTCGAACGGCCCCTCGGGCTTCTTGTTCTGCAGGTGCGCCAGGTGGTGGACGATGTATTCGCCAGCGGTGGGGGCTTGACCTTCAGCTGCCATCTCGAATTGCTCTCAACTCTTCAAACGTTCAACCGGTTTCGGCTTTCGGCCGCGCCACAAGAGCGCCACCCAATACACCTTGATGCACACCAGCACGGCCACCAACAAGGCGGGCCACACCAGCGGCTGGACGATTCGGGGTGCCAGCATCAGCAGCACCACCGAAACGCCGATCTTCACAAACTCCCACAACATGAAGCTGACGGCAGAGACGCCAGCATTCGCACTGGAGAGCCTGGAGGTCATTCCGCGGGCCATCAACACCGCCGGAACCACCACCACGCCGGCGCCATACAGCGCCGACCAGAAAACAGACACGCTCCCCATCACCGCGCCTGCCAGGCAGGCCACGACGAAGCCGACAGCCACTTGGGTGGCCACGACCCTCCACGGGGACACCGGGGGGTCCTGGTCTCGCAGGGCCTGCGCCTCTAGAGCAGACAGCCTCTTGAAACCGCGGCGTGCGGACTCATTTTCGTCATCATCCCAGGCGTCTGGCGAGGCCCTGCACGCATCAGCGGCACGTTCTTCGCCAGCACGCGCACCCTGCGTAGCGCCCAGTTGGGAACCCTCGGGGTGCATGGGCTTGATACTCCAATCAGTAAAGCCCATCGAGTATACGTGGAAACCCGTGGGGTCTTTTGGGATTGCCCTACTCCCAACTCCACCAAGCCGCCAAGCTGAGATGATGCGGGTATGAGCTTCTACGTGCGCCTACTGGTCAGCGGGCTGTTGACTTCGATTGCAGCCCTGTTTTTGTTGGCACCGTCTGCCCAGGCCGCTGCCCTGGTGACCACCGACCAGGTGCGGGCCGAGCTGGTGGTGCATGCACCCGACGGCTTGCGGCCTGGCACGCCCGCTTGGCTCGGGCTGAAGATCGTGCACAAGAAGGGCTGGCACACCTACTGGCTCAACCCCGGGGATTCGGGCTTGCCCACGCAGCTGCAGTGGACGCTGCCCCCGGGCTTGAAGGCTGGCGAAATCGAGTGGCCCGTACCGCACCGCCTGCCCATCGGCCCCCTGATGAACCACGGCTACGAAGGCACGCTGCTGCTGCCGGTGCCGCTGGTGGTGGAGCAGCCCCTGCCCG
>RFPX01000351.1 GCA_009925955.1 Betaproteobacteria bacterium | reverse complement strand
GCAGCAGCCCATGGCGGATGAACAAGAGAGCGGTTGCCAATCGCGGCGCGTCCCCCAATGCCCCTAGGCGCAGGCCAGCGCCCACGGCCATCAACCCCAGAGCCAGGGCTGCAGCCCCCATGCGCTGCCCGGTAACCTGCAGCACTTCGGGCAGGCGCAGGCCCATGGCATTGGCGATCAAGCCAGAGACCGTGGCCAGGATCAGCGGGTTGCGCACCAACTCGCTGAGCAGGCCCTGCCCCCCGTGGCGTGCCATCGGCCACACGGCCGCCACATTGGCCACAGGCACCGTCACAGCGATGATCAGCGCCATCGACGCCACACCGGCCGACCCACCCAAGCGGTCGGCCAATGCCAGCGCCACATACGAGTTGAATCGAAAGGCCACCTGCGCACCACCCGCATGGTGACCACGGGGCATCCCCGGCCACAGCCCCAAGCCCAGCGCCACCGCGGCCCCCAGCAGGGTGACGCTCAGGCCCGCGCCCATGAGCGGGAGGTCGCTGGCCAGGTCCAGCGGGCTGCGCGCAATGGCCGTGAACAACAAGATCGGAAACAGCACGTAGTACACCAGGCGCTCAACCCCTTCCCACACGGGACGGTCCAGCGGCGTATACCGGCAAAGCACGAAGCCGCTGAGGATGAGCAAGAAGTCCGGGAGGAGCAGTTGTGCCTCGGCCATCGGTGCAGTATCGCGGCATCCGGCCGGGTCAGGATTCAGCAAAAATGCAATATAGTGCTTTACGGCGCCGGTGAGATCGGGGACAATATATGCAGTTAAGTGCATCTATCATGTCCCTCGAAACGCTCAAAACCCACCTTAGCGCCCTGTCCGTTGCCATCGCAGACCGCCCGCTGGACCGCGCATTGGAGGACTGGCTGAACGCGCACCACGGCGCAGCTTCACCAAGCTATCAGACCATCAAGGCGCTGTGCGTTTCGGGTGCTCAAGACGGCTGGCTGTGCGGCCGCGAAGCCGGCGGCATCCGCTTCAGCCGCCCCTTCAAGCCCAGCGACGAGCTGAATGGCTTTTCGGTTGATGTGGTAGACATGCAAGATATTGCAGGACCCCACCATCGGCACCCCCACGGCGAAATCGACCTGATCATGCCCTTGGACTACGGGGCCACCTTCGACCACCACGGCGCCGGGTGGTTGGTGTGTCCGCCGGGCACCGCCCACCGCCCCACGGTGCGCAACGGCCGTGCCTTGGTGCTGTACCTGCTTCCCGAAGGCGCCATCGAATTCAGCGGCTGATCCACAACCGCACCAAACGAAAAAACAAAACCAGGAGACCCCACCATGTCCATGACCAGCTACCAGGTCGAATCGTTCGGCCGTCCTTTAGCGCAGGTGTTGCGCGACCTTCCCAGCCCGCAAGGCACCGAAGTGGTGGTGCGCGTGGGCAGCTGCGGCGTGTGCCACAGCGACGTGCACCTGCACGATGGCTACTTCGACCTCGGCAACGATGTGAAGCTGGACATGACCCGCACCCTCAAGCCGCCGCGGACCCTGGGCCATGAGATCGCCGGTACGG
>RFPX01000036.1 GCA_009925955.1 Betaproteobacteria bacterium | reverse complement strand
TAAACCTGCAGCAGGTGGTCTTTGCCGGCCCGGGTACGCACGTGCTGCTCGCGGCACACCAGGTCGGCCGCCACCAGTGCGAACAGGTAGCTGGGCTTGGGGAAGGGGTCATGCCACTTGGCGTAGTGGCGGCCGTTGTCCAGCTCGCCTTGTTCCACCAGATTGCCGTTGGACAGCAGCACCGGCAGCAAGGCCTTGTTCGCGCGCAGCGTGACGGTGTAGACGGCCATCACATCGGGGCGGTCCAGGAAATAGGTGATGCGGCGAAACCCTTCGGCCTCGCATTGGGTGAAGAAGCCACCGCCCGAGGTGTACAGGCCGCTCAACTGCGTGTTCTTCTCCGGCGCCACCGTGTTGCGGATTTCCAGCGTGAAGCGCTCGCCCTTGGCCACGCTTGGGGGCGTGTCGATCACGAGCATGCCGTCTTCGTGGCGAAAGCTCACGCTCTCGCCGTTGGCCAGCACCCGCAGCAGGTTGAGGTCTTCGCCGTGCAGGCGCAGGGCGGGCGCGGTGTCGCCGGCTGCGTTGCGCTCGATCTCGAGCTTGCTGGCGACGATGGTCTTGGCCGGGTCGAGGTCAAACGTGAGGTCCACGCTGCGAATCCAGTAGTCGGGTTCGCGGTAGTCCAGTCGGTTGACGGTGATGGGAGCGGTGCCTTCGCGCATGAGAGTCTCCGAAAAATTTACAGGCCTTGCTTCAGGCTGGCCGTGATGAAGCTGTCCAGGTCGCCGTCCAACACCTTTTGCGTGTTGGAGATTTCCACGCTGGTGCGCAGGTCCTTGATGCGGCTTTGGTCCAGCACGTAGCTGCGGATCTGGTGGCCCCAGCCCACGTCGGTCTTGCTGTCCTCGAGCTTTTGCTGCTCTTCGCGCTGCTTGCGCATCTCGTGCTCATACAGGCGCGATCGCAGCATCGCCCAGGCCTCGTCACGGTTGCGGTGCTGCGACCGGTCGTTTTGGCACTGCACCACGATGCCGGTGGGGATGTGCGTGAGGCGCACGGCCGAATCGGTCTTGTTGATGTGCTGGCCGCCTGCGCCGCTGGCGCGGAAGGTGTCGGTGCGCACATCGGCGGGGTTGATCTCGATCTCGATGGAGTCGTCCACTTCGGGGTAGACGAACAGCGAGGCAAACGAGGTGTGGCGCCCGCCAGCCGAATCGAAGGGGCTCTTGCGCACGAGGCGGTGTACGCCGGTCTCGGTGCGCAGGTGGCCGTAGGCATAGTCGCCTTCGACCTTGATGGTGGCGCTGCGGATGCCGGCCACGTCCCCTTCGGTTTCCTCCATCACCTCGGCCTTGAAGCCCTTGCGCTCACAGTACTTCAGGTACTGGCGCAGCAGCATGGAGGCCCAGTCACAGGCTTCGGTGCCGCCGGCGCCGGCCTGGATGTCGATGAAGCAGTTCAGGGGGTCGGCCTGGTTGGCAAACATGCGGCGGAACTCGAGCTGTTCCACGGTCTCACGCAGCTTTTCGGTTTCGTCCGAGATGGCCTTGAGGCCATCGAGGTCGGCCTCTTCCTTGCTCATTTCAAAGAGCTCGGTGTTGTCGCGCAGGTTCTGCGAGAGGTGGTTGATGGTCTCGACCACCGTCTCCAGCGACTTTTTCTCGCGGCCCAATTCCTGGGCACGCTTGGGTTCGTTCCAAACGGCTGGGTTTTCCAGGGCGGCGTTGACCTCGTTTAGGCGCAGGGCTTTGCGGTCGTAGTCAAAGATACCCCCGAAGCTGTTCGGTTCGTTCGGAGAGGTCAACCAAGGCGTTGCCGATGGCGTTGATTTGTTCGATGTCCATGATGGGGCTGCAGTCCGGCGCCGTTGGGGGAAACCCGCGATTTTCGCACGCTCGGCTGTACAAAGGGCGGCTGGCCCTTGGGTTTTCCCCGGCGCACGAATGGACGCATGCCCCGTAGCATGGGTTTCGCAGCAGGCCACGCGGGCGCAAGGGCGCGCCGCGGGGGGTCAGGAGGAGTGGTCGATGGACATGGGTTGCCTGATCGCAGGCGTGAGGATGAACACCGGGGTGCGTTTGGCGCGCCCGGACGCATCCGCTTCGCGTGCGGTGGCCGACTACCTCGAGGGTGTGCTGGGCCTGTCCCACCGGCTCTGGCATGAATTGCCCGGGCCGCAGGGCTCCACCAGCCTGGTGCTGCGCGCCGAGGCGCGCGAAGCCCTCATGCCGGGCCACGACACCCTGAACCTGCGCCAGGCCCTGGACCCCGTGGTGCACGACCTCGACCGCGCGCTGGAACGCGAGATTGCCGTGGCGCTGTTGGGGGGGCCTCAGGTGTTCACATTCGAGAGCCTGGGCGCCTTCGCGTCCCACGTGCGGGTGCAGCGGCGCATTTGCCGTGCCGCCGCGCGCACCGCGGTGGCCTTCAAGACCCTGGCCGCAGAGCGCCCCGACCAGTACTGGACCTACGACGAGGAAGCGGGCTTCCTCTTGCAGCCCGGCCAGTCCCTGTCCGATGCCTTGCGTGCGGCCACCCAGCCCTCGGTGACAGGGCAGCTCTACGATTTTTCTTGCTACCGGGCCAGCGAGTATGTGATCTTGTTGGGCTTGTCCGAGGAGCTCGAACAGGTGAACCCCGCCCAGTTGGCGCAGTTGGAGGCGCGCTGCCGCCGTCGCGCCATCCGTTCGCGCGAGTTCCACGATGTCTTCCTCGACGAATTCGGCTCACACGACAGCCCGGTGCCGGCGCGCTACTTCGTGCCTGGGGACCGGCTGTGGTTCCGCAACCCCGACGAGCGCTCGTCAGACGCGCTGGGCTACGAGGGATCCTGGGTGATCTACATGGGGGGCGGCTTGTTCAGCAACTTCTGGAAGCATGAACAGCCCTACACCCTGGAAGACAAGTGCATCGAGATCTTCCACTGGCGTGATGGCGCCTACCAGGACGAGCACCAGGAGTGGCAGATGGACGAGGCCCGTGTGGAGGCCTGCGTGGCCGCGACCCAAGCCGACGCGGCGGCGCGTACCCGCGTGCTGCAGCGCATGATGCGCCTGCGCGACCCGCAGGGTGTGTACGCCGATGGGGGCTGCCTGGACGCCTCGCGCGAGCAGCCCAAGAGCGTGTGGCCGCAGCGCTGCGCGCTGCAGGTACAGCCGGCCTGAACACCGGCGCAGCGCCGATGCGCTGCCTCAGTCCAAAAACGACTCGATCAAGCGCGCCAAGACCTCGGGTTGGTCGTGGTGCAGCATGTGGCCGCAGTCCTCGATCCACTCGCTGCGCACCTGGGGCACCACCTGCAGCCGCTCCTGGTACTGGCCCAGGCTGTAGCGGTCGCCCCACCACTGGGACAAATCGGTCTGGCGGCCCACCACCGACATCACCGGCGCGCTGATGCGCTTCCAGCAGGCCAGCACCTCGCCCACGCGGTACAGCGTGGGGTTCACGCGTTTGTGCGCCGGGTCGCCCAAGATGTTCCAGCGGCCTTGAGGGTCCGGCTCGGCCCAGTGCTCCGCCAGCCAAGCGGCCTTGTCGGGACTCAAGCGCGGGTTGTTCTTCATCAAGCGCCGGGCCACGCCCTGTGCACTGTCGTAGGGTCGCAGCTCCTGCGGCACCGTCAATTCATCCAGCCACTTCGCATACTGGGTCGGTGCTTGATCGGCCGGCCGTTCGGGCAGGCCGAAGCCTTCCAGGTTGATCAGCCGGCGGATGCGGGATGGGCGCACGCCGGCATACATCATCACCACGTTGCCGCCCATGCTGTGGCCCAGGAGGTCGATATGGGGCAAGGCCGGCCAGCCGACTTCCGGTGCGCGCAGCAGGGCCTCCAGGTCGGCCAGGTAGTCGGGGAACCAGTAGCAGTCGGTGTGTGCAGGCACGCGGCTGTGGCCAAAGCCACGCCAGTCCGGGGCCACGATGAAGCGGTCCTGCGCCAGGGCATCCACGAGGAACTGCCAGGAGGCGGCCACGTCCATCCAGCCGTGTACCAAGACCAGTGCCGGCCGATCGGCGCTGCACCGGCTGGGGTCGCCCCACAGCCGCACGTGGTAGTTCACGCCCCGAATGGGCAGGTGCAGGCTTCGGCTCTCGCGCCGTGGGCAGTAGGGTGATGTCGCGGGGGCTTCAGGCGTCGGCGCTGGCGTGCTCGGGTGTTCGTTCATCCGCGCATCCTAGCGTTGCAGTGAACAGCCCCTCGATCAGCTCCAGCCGCGCACGCCGCTGTGCCAGCGCCGCATGCTCGCTGAGTTCGCCCAGCAGGGAATCGCCCAGCAACGAGCTGTACAGAATGAAGGCCCGTCGGCGGGCGTCCATGACGCCAAAGCCCAGCGCCGAGAACACCTGTGCGATGTAGCCCAGGCGGCTTTCATCGGCTTCCCGCACCACCTGCGCGGCCATCTCGTCGCGGCGGCCCCAAGCGCGAATGGCCAGCTCGATGCGCGCGGCGCGCACAGCGGCTCGGCCGCGCCAAGGCAGGCTGACCAGGTCCTGCAGCTGCTCGCGTGGGTCGGTGTGGGCGCGCTCCAGCCGCTGCGTCAGGGCTTCGGTGGCGCTGTTGCGCCAGGCCTGCAGCACCCGGCGCAGCAGTTCTTCCCGGTCCTTGAAGTGCCAATAGAAGCTGCCGCGGGTCATGCCCAGTTCCTGGGCCAGCACGTCCACCCGCACCCGGTCGATGCCCTGATCGACCAGGACTTCCGTGGCGGCCTCGACCCAGGTTTCCGGGGTGCAGGTGCCGCGAGAGGGCTTGGTGGAGCGGGGCTTGGTGCTGGTCACGTGGGGGATCATGCTTCCATACACATCTGTACGGAAGTCAGAGAAAACCCGAATAGTTCAGCAAAGATACGTACTTAAGATTCAGATTCAAACATACACAACTGTACGGAATGACATGCGCCCTATGGGCTGCCTGTCATCGGGAGGACGGCTGAGCGTGCAACGAGCATTCGACGACCCCATCGACCTGCGGCCGCCAGCCACGGTGTGTGAACGCCGCGCCGACGGCTCCTTCGTGCTGCGATCGCCCCACGCCTTGCCCGAGCCGGTGCGCTGCGTGGGCCAGTGGCTTGAAGACTGGGCGCAGCGCACGCCCGATGCCGTGGCCTTTGCCGAGCGGGCATCGGCCGACAGCTGGCACGAGCTCACGTGGGCGCAGGCCCGTCAGCAGGTGGGGCGCTTGGCGCAGGGCCTGTTGGACCTGGACTTGCCAGCCGGCGACCCGGTGGTGGTGCTGTCGGACAACTCCCTGCACCACCTGCTCTTGATGCTGGCGTGTTTGCAGGTGGGCCGGGCCGTGTGCACGGTGTCCAGCGCCTACAGCCGACTCACCCACGACCACGGCAAGGTCACCCAGATCCTCAAGACCCTCAAGCCGGCCCTGGTGTACGCCGACAACGCGCAGGTCTACGGGCCTGCGATTCGCGCCGCCCAGGCCGCGGGGTTGAACATGCCCGTGATGCTCAGCCGTGGTGCGGCTGAAGTGCCCGGTGCGCTGGCCTTCGAGTCCCTGGCTGCCACGCCGGAGACGCCCGCGGTGATGCGGGCCTTTGAACGCATCACACCCGACACCGTGGCCAAGTACCTGTTGACCTCGGGGTCCACCGGTTCGCCCAAGGTGGTGATCAACACGCATCGCATGCTGTGTGCCAACCAGGAAATGCTGGCCAGTGCCTGGCGCTTCCTGGCGCATGAGAAGCCGGTGGTGGTGGACTGGTTGCCGTGGAGCCACACCTTCGGCGGCAACCACAACCTGCACATCGTGATGCGCAACGGCGGCACCTTGGTCATCGATGAGGGCCGCCCAGCACCGGGCCTGGTGGAAAAGTCCCTGGCCAACCTCGTGAAGTGGCAGCCCACGCTCTACTTCAACGTGCCGCGTGGGCTCGATCTGATCCTGCCCTTGCTGGAGGCCAATCCACAAGCCGCCCGTGCCTTCTTCAGCCGGCTGCGAATGGTCTTCTACGCCGGTGCGGGCATGCCACAGGCCACCTGGGATCGCCTGCAGGCCCTGTCGCGCCAGGTGCGTGGCCAGGAGGTGTGGCTCACCACCTCCTGGGGGGCTACCGAAACCGCACCGGCCATCACCCTGGCGCATTTCCGCCTGGAGCGCGCCGGCAACATCGGCATCCCACTGCCGGGGGTGGACCTCAAGTTCGTCCCCAACGGCGGCAAGTTGGAGATGCGGGTGCGCGGCATCAATGTGTTCCCGGGCTACCGCAACGCCCCCGAACTCACCGCTCAGGCCTTCGACGAAGAGGGCTACTACTGCATTGGCGATGCGGGAATGCTGGTGGATGAAGCGCATCCGGAAAAGGGCATCATCTTCAACGGCCGGGTGGCCGAGGACTTCAAACTCACCACCGGCACCTGGGTGTCGGTGGGCACCTTGAGGCTCAAGTTGGTGTCGGCCCTGTCGCCTTGGGCGCAGGACGCGGTCATCACCGGACACGACCGCGACGAAGTGGGCGCCCTGATCTTCCCGAGTGCACAGGCCGCAGCGCTGCCGCCGGCGGCGTTGCAGGGACACCTCAAAGCGGCGCTTCAGGCCCTGAAGGCCGAGGGTGGGGGCTCCTCCCAGGTGCCCATGAGGCTGCTGGTGCTGGCCGACCCCCCCAGTGCCGATGGTGGCGAGATCACCGACAAGGGCTACATCAACCAACGCGCGGTGCTCACCCGCCGGGCCGAGCAGGTGCTGGCCCTGTATGCGGGCGGGCCGGGCGTGGTGACGCTCACGTGACGGCTGCCTTCCCATCACCGACCGCTGGGCTCATCGGATGAGCCTGGCTTCCAACCTGTACACCTCCACATGAGCACGGGCCTGTTTCAACGCTTCGAAGGCGTCTTTATTCTGGATGGCGTGCGCACGCCGATGGTCGACTACATGGGCGCCTTTGCCGATGCCAACCCCATCGACCTGGGCATTGCCGCCGCACGCGCCGTTCTGCAGCGCAGCCAGGTATCACCCGCTGACATTGACTCTGTGTTGGCCGGCAACATGGCCCCGGGCGGGTTCGACCAGTTTTACGTGCCGCGCCACATTGGCCTGTATGCGGGCGTGCCGGTCCACGTCTCGGCGCTGATGGTGCAGCGCATCTGCGGCACCGGCTTTGAGCTGTTCCGCCAGGCAGCCGAACAAATGGCCACTGGTGGTGCCAGCGCAGCCCTGGTGGTGGGCACCGAATCCATGACCCGCAACCCCATCGCCGCGTTCGACCACCGCGGTGGCTTCCGGCTGGGCGCGCCCGTGGCCTTCAAGGACTACATGTGGGAAGCGCTGAACGACCCAGCGGCGGTCTCCATGATCATGACGGCCGAGAACCTGGCCAAGCAATACGGCATCAGCCGTTCGGAAGTCGACGCCTTTGCCGCGCAGTCCTTCGCGCGCGCGCTGGCCGCGCAGGACAGCGGGTGGCTGCAGGGTGAGATTGCGCCCGTCGAGGACGCGGTGTTCGAGTTGCCGGGCTACAAGCCGCGAAGGCTCAGGCTCTCGGGCAAACACAAGCGCGCCGATCGCGACACGCATCCGCGCCCCACCACGGTGGAGGTGCTGTCGGGCCTGCGCACGGTGTTCCCTGAAGGGGTGCAAACCGGGGGCAACAGTTCGGCCCTGACCGATGCCGCGGCCGCCGCCGTGGTGGCCCGTGCCGATGTGGCGCAGGCTTGGCAACAACGAACCGGGCGCAAGCCCCTGGGGCGTGTGGCGGCTGCGGCGGTGGTGGGCGTGCCGCCCGAGGTCATGGGCATCGGTCCAGCGCCGGCCATCCAGCGCCTGCTGCAAGGCGCAGGCCTGTCGATGGACGACGTCGCCCGCTTTGAAATCAACGAGGCGCAAGGCGCGCAGACCTTGGCGGTTTCGCGCGCCTTGAACCTGCCCCAGGACCGTCTGAATGTGCACGGTGGCGCCATTGCCCTGGGCCATCCACTGGCTGCTACCGGTGTGCGGCTGACCATCACCGTTTCCCGCCAGTTGCAGGCCATTGGGGCCCGCTGGGGCGTGGCCTCGGCCTGCATTGGTGGCGGGCAGGGCATCGCCCTGCTCATCGAAAACCCGGGCGCTGCGTCATGAGTGCAGGCGCTTGGTTTCACGCGGGTGCCACCGTTGGCGCCGCAAGGTTCGTCGCGAACTCCGGCCGTTCGCCTTCTTCACCCGCGCTGCACCCCAGCGCCAGCGCTGGGCCGGCAGCGTATCCAGACAACAAGAGGAGACCATGATGAAGCAATTGATCAAGAAGACCTTGGTGGCGGCTTCGCTGCTGGCCGCTGGTTTGGGTTCGGCATGGGCCGACATCACCGTTGGCGTGATCGTTCCCATGACGGGCCCGGCGTCGGGCCTGGGCATTCCCATGAGCAATGGGGTCAAGATGTGGCCCGCCTCGGTGGCCGGCGAGAAGCTCAACGTGATGATCCTGGATGACGCCACCGATCCCACCAAGGGCACGCAGAATGCGCGCCGCTTCGTCACGGAAAACAAGGTCGACCTGCTGGTGGGCTCGGGTGCCACGCCGGTGGGCATTGCGGTGGCGGCCGTGGCCCTCGAGAGCAAGACCCCTCAGCTGGCCTTGTCGCCCATCGGCCTGCCGCCCGGGCAAGACGCCTGGAGCTTTCGCATGCCCCAGAGCAATGGCGTCATGGCCAACGCCATGGTCAACCACATGGTCAAGAACGGCGTGAAGTCGGTGGGCTTCATCGGCTACACCGACGCCTATGGCGAACTGTGGTTGCAGGCGCTGCTGCCTTTGCTGGAGAAGGCCGGCATCCGGCTTTTGGCCACCGAGCGCTTTGCACGAGCCGACACCAGTGTGACCGCGCAGGCCTTGAAAATTGCGGCAGCCAACCCGGATGCGGTGATCGTGGTGGCCTCCGGTTCCGGCGCAGCCATGCCGCAGCTGGGTGTCATCGAGCGCGGCTACAAGGGCAAGTTCTACCAGACCCATGCAGCGGCCACCCGCGACCTGATGCGCGTGGGCGGCAAGGCGGTGGAGGGGACCTTTGTGACGGCTGGCCCGGTGGTGGTGGCCGAGCAGCTGCCCGATTCACACCCCAGCAAGGCTTTGGGCATGCGCTTCAACGCCGAGTACGAAAAGATCCACGGCGCAGGCTCTCGCAACCAGTTCGCCGCCCACTCCTTCGATGTCTATCTGCTGCTCGAGCGCGTGGTTCCGGTGGCCATGAAGAAGGCCAAGCCCGGAACGCCTGAGTTCCGCGCAGCACTCAAGGAGGCCCTGGAGAGCACTCCGGCCCTGGCCGTCACGCACGGTGTGCTCGACTTCAAGCCCGATGACCACTGGGGATACCGGCCCGATACCGGGGTCATCATGAAGGTCGTCAACGGCGACTGGAAATTGGAGAACTGAAGCACATGCCGTACGGGTACCGGGCACCCACCCACCACATGCGCTTCGTGATGGAGCGTGTGCTCCACGCGCCGCAGTCGTGGCGGGCGTGCCCGGGCTTGTCGGAGTTGGACATCCACACCGCAGAGGCGGTGCTGGACGAGGCGGCGCACTTTGCCAGCGGGGTGCTGCTGCCGCTCAATGCGAGGGGCGACCAGCAGGGCTGTGTGCTGAGCGCCGATGGGCAGGTGCGCACACCTGATGGCTTTGCACAAGCGTACCGAGCCTATGTGGACGGTGGCTGGGCGGCACTG
This sequence comes from Betaproteobacteria bacterium, assembly GCA_009925955.1. Lineage (GTDB taxonomy): Bacteria > Pseudomonadota > Gammaproteobacteria > Burkholderiales > Burkholderiaceae_C > RFTU01. The sequence goes on along the minus strand of RFPX01000036.1, from coordinate 85 downwards.
CCGTGTTCTGCCGACTGGGAAGGGCAGGGCTTGCCGCTGCTGCTGGATGCGGCCGTGCGCGAGATGCTCAACGCCTGCAACCACG
>RFPX01000350.1 GCA_009925955.1 Betaproteobacteria bacterium | reverse complement strand
GAGTTGGGGACACCCGCCGTGGTGGTGCATGACCGCTTGGTGGGCGCACTGCCGGCTGCGGCTGGCAGCACCCGCGCCCCTGCGGTCGCCTTTGCCACCACGCAGGGCTTGAGCCCGGAGCAGCGCGCGGTGGCCGTGGCCCACCTGATGAGCCAGGGGCTGGAGCCCCACGAGGTCGCCGATACGCCGGGGCTGGTGGTGGCCCGCACCATGGCCATGTTGATCAACGAAGCCGCGGACGCGGTGCACCAGGGCGTGTGCACGGTCGATGGGGCCGATGCCGCGATGAAGCTGGGCGTCAACTACCCCGCGGGCCCGTTCGAGTGGCTCAGGGCCTGGAGTGTGGACGGCGTGGTGGCCTTGCTGGACCGGCTGGATGCGCACTACCGAGGAGAGCGCTACCGGGTGAGCCCTTGGCTGCGGGCCCGCCTGGCCTGAGGCTGGAGGCTAGAACCAACACCAAACGCCCAGGCACCAACCCCAGATCAGCTGCACCAAAGCGTCCAGCAGCAGCCCCACCCCCAACACCGGCAGTACAAACACGACCAGCAGGGTGGCCCAGCCGGCCGCTGTGAGGCGTTCGCCCGGAAGGCGCAGGCCCATGACCGTGCCCTTGCCCGTTTCCACCGGCGGGCTGGACGGGTTGGGTTGGGCAGGCGCTTGGGTGGGGTCCATCGTTTCGAGTGTAATCACGGGATGCACGTGCATTGGCATCCGGAAGACCGACACCGTTGGGAGGCGTTCGCCGACGATGGCTTGGCCGGCCTGGCGCAGTCCTGGGCTTATGGCGACGCCATGATGGCCTTGGGCGTGCCTTGCCTGAGGGCCGTGGTCACGCAGGAAGCCTCGATCAAATCGCCCTGGTTGGGGGCCGCACAGTTCATCGTGCAGCGGCTGCCCTGGTTCGTGCGCTTCAGCTTCTGTCAGGGCGGGCCGGTCTGGGCTTGCGAGCTTGCACTGCCACAGCAACGCGCTGCGGTGGACCTGATGCGCCACACCCTGCCACTGCGTCGCCCGCGCATGGCCCTGTTCAGCCCGGCCAGTGACGTCCGGCTTGGGCTGGCGCAGGGGGTGCCCTTGGCGCATGCCTTGGCCCACCGCAGGCGCCTGGCCACGGGCCGCTCCACGGTGCTGCTGGACCTCAGCGCCCCCGAGTCTGAACGGCGCGCAGCGTTGGAGCAACGCTGGCGCAACCGACTGCACGTGGCCGAGCGCAGCCCCTTGAAGGTGCGGGTGTGCGGCAGCAAGGCCAGCGATTACGGCTGGTTGGTTCAGGCCGAGGCCTCGCAACGCAAGGCGCGGGGCTATCTGAGTCTGCCGGTGGGATTTGTGGGTGCCTTCCAAAGCGCCCAGCGCAAACCCTCGCAGGCGTTGCTGACGCTGTCGGCTGAACTGCAAAACCAGCGATGCGCGGGCATGATGTTTCTGGTGCATGGACGCACGGCCACGTATCACCTGGGCTGGTCCGATGACAGCGGGCGTGAGCACAGCGCACACAACCTGCTCATGTGGCGCGCCTGCGCGCTGTTGGCCGAGCGAGGTG
>RFPX01000349.1 GCA_009925955.1 Betaproteobacteria bacterium | reverse complement strand
TCCATGGCCAGGCGAACCGTGCCGATGTTGCTGGACTTCTGGATCACCTGCTCGACCGACAGGCTGCCGTAGGGGTGGGCATCGCGAATGGGAAATCCGCTGATCACCAAGCTGCCGGGGCTGGCATTGATCATCGTCGTGGGCCGCACCTTGCCGGTTTCCAAGGACAAGGCCGCGATGAAGGGCTTCATCGTGGAGCCCGGCTCGAAGGTGTCGGTCAAGGCGCGGTTGCGCAGCTGTCCACCACTGAGGTTGCGGCGGTCCGAAGGATCAAAACTCGGGTAATTGGCCAAGGCCAACACTTCGCCAGTCTGCACATCCAGAACCACCACGCTGCCGGCCTGCGCACGGTGTTGGTAGACCGCTTCGCGCACCCGCTGGTAGGCGAAGAACTGCACCTTGGCGTCGATGGACAGCTGGATGTCGTCCCCATGAAGCGGATCGACTGCGTCGCCCAGGTCTTCCACCGTGCGTCCCGTGCGGTCGCGGATGACCATCCGCGACCCATTGCGGCCGAGCAAGCGGTCGTGGAAGGCCAATTCGATGCCCTCCTGGCCCTGATCGTCCGCGTTGGTGAAACCCACCACGTGCGCCGCGGCTTCGCTCTCCGGATAGCGGCGCTGGTACTCGCGCAGTTCGGCCACGCCCTTGATCTTCAAGGCCTTGACCTCTTGCCACAGGGCCATATCCACATGGCGGCGCAGCCACACAAAGCGGCTGTTCTCATCGGCCACGCGGCGCTGCAGCTCCGGCAGCGGCATCTTCAAGGTTTGCGCCAAGGCTTTGAGCTGCTCGGGGCTGGCCTGGAACTCCTTCGGGTCGGCCCAGATCGAGGGCATGGCCACACTGCTGGCCAAGGTGGTGCCGTTGCGGTCCAGGATGCGCCCACGGCTGGCCGGCAGGGGCACGGTGTGCGCGTAGCGCTTCTCGCCTTCGAGCTGATAGAAGTCGGTGCCAATGATTTGGATGTAGACCGCGCGCCCAATCAGCACGCAGGCGCCCAGGCCACACAAAGCCACGAGAAAGTGCCCGCGCCACAAAGGCGTCTTGGAGGCCAGCAGCGGGCTGTTGCTGTACACCACGCCCCGCGCGCCGGCCCGCTGCACAGCGGCCTTCTTGAAGGGATTCCAGGCCATCAGCGCTGCCCTCCGGGCGTGTCCTCAGCACCCGATGCGGGCGCGTTGGGGCGGCGAGGGACATCGCTCACGTATTGCGTGACCTGAGGGCTGATGGGGGCCATCTGCAAACGGTCACGCGCCAGGCGCTCCACCCGCAGGTTGGTGGCCTGCGCCTGCCGCTCGGCCAGCAAGCGGGCGTGGTCCGATTCCAGTCGCGCCAATTCAGCCTTGGCCCTCTCAATCTCGGCAAACAGGCGGCGCGACTCATAGGCGGTCTGCACCAAGGCCAAGGCACTGAGCACCAGCGCCAGTATCAACACCAGGTTGAGCCGAGCCACAACCGCCTTTGCAATCGGTAGAGCAAACCGTTCTTCCCCATAGTCACGGATCACCTGCGCAATTCGCCGCTCATCGGCACTGGCCAAAAAG
>RFPX01000348.1 GCA_009925955.1 Betaproteobacteria bacterium | reverse complement strand
TTGGCCTGGTCCACGGTGGCGTCCACGAACTTCTGGCGCAGCTCGTCGTTGGACACGCGCTTGATCCCCCAGCGCATGCCCTGTGCGCTGTTGGGGCTGTCCGCATCATGGGGGCCGAACATCATGATGCTGGGCCACCACCAGCGGTTGACCGCGTCCTGCACCATGGCGCGCTGGCCATCGGTGCCCTCGCGCATCATGGTGAGCAGGGCATCGAATCCCTGCCGCTGGTGAAAGCTTTCTTCGCGGCAGATGCGGATCATGGCCCGCGCGTAAGGGGCATAGCTGCAGCGGCAGATGGGGACTTGGTTCATGATGGCCGCGCCATCCACGAGCCAGCCAATCACACCCACATCGGCCCAGGTGAGCGTGGGGTAGTTGAAGATGGAGCTGTACTTGGCCTTGCCGCTGTGCAGGGCCTGCAGCATCTGGTCGCGGCTGATGCCCAGGGTCTCGGCGGCCGAATAGAGGTACAGGCCATGGCCGGCCTCGTCCTGGATCTTGGCCAACAGGATGGCCTTGCGCTTGAGGGTGGGCGCACGGGTGACCCAGTTGCCTTCGGGCAGCATGCCCACGATTTCCGAATGCGCATGTTGGCTGATCTGGCGGATCAGGGTCTTGCGGTAATCATCGGGCATCCAATCTTTGGCCTCGATGAATTCACCGGCATCGATGCGCGCATCGAAGCGCTCCTGCAGCACCGCCTCTTCGGCTGTGCGAACCGCTTTGCGGGCCTCAGGGGCCTGCGTGTCCATGGATTGGGTGTACATGAAAAGTCCTTGCTTACTTGGGACGGCGGTCGAAGACGCGCTTGGCCTTGCCCACCTCGGTACGCTTGAGGCTGCCCGGTGCCAAGACCAGCACCCGGGTGGAGATGCCCACCAGGGTCTTGATGCGGTGGTTGACCCAGCGCGAGACGTCTTCCAGCTGCGCCGCCGACAAACCACCATGGTGGGGCTGTAGCTCGGTGTGGACCTCGACCTCATCGAGGATCCCATCGCGGCTCACGTGGATCTCGTACTGGCCCGACAGGTGCTCGTTGGCCAACACGATTTCCTCGATTTGTGTGGGGAACACATTCACGCCGCGGATGATCAGCATGTCGTCGCTGCGTCCCACGATCTTGCCCATGCGGCGGAACGAACGGGCCGTAGGCGGCAGGAGCCGCGTGAGGTCGCGCGTGCGGTAACGGATGATGGGCAAGGCTTCTTTGGTCAGGGAAGTGAACACCAGTTCACCTTCTGAGCCATCGGGCAGCACCTCGCCCGTTTGGGGGTCGATGATTTCGGGATAGAAGTGGTCTTCCCACACCACAGGACCATCCTGGGTCTCCACGCACTCGCTGGCCACACCCGGTCCCATGACCTCGCTGAGACCGTAGATGTCCACCGCCTTGATGTCGGCGTTGCGCTCGATGTCGGCGCGCATGGCCTCTGTCCAGGGCTCGGCACCGAAGATGCCGATCTGCAACGACGATTCACGCGGGTCCATGCCCATCTTCTGGAAGTGCTCGATGAGCACCTGCATGTAGCTGGGGGTCACCATGAT
>RFPX01000347.1 GCA_009925955.1 Betaproteobacteria bacterium | reverse complement strand
GCGTCGCTGCGAGCCGACAAGTACAGCGATCTGGGCGAGTCCACCGTCAACCCCAAGGTCAGCCTGCGCTGGCAGCCCATCAAGAGCTTGATGTTCCGCGGTTCAGCCAACACCGGCTATCGCGCGCCGGCTCTGCCTGAGATCTACACGAAGGAAACCGAACGGACCCTGATCCCCACCTTCAACGACCCGATCAACAGCACCACGGTCAACGGCGTGTGCACGCCCAAGACCGGCTTCACGGCCGAACAGGTTTGCAGCCTGACGAACTATTTCCAGATCACCAAGGTGCCCAACAACGCAGGGGTCAAGTCTGAGACCTCCAGCAGCATGACCTTTGGTTTTGCGTTTGAGCCGACCAAGAATGTTTCGGTGACCGTGGACTACTGGAGCACGCAGATCAACAACGTGATTGGCAACCGCGCCATCGACTTCATGTTGGCCAATCCGACGATCTACACCAACCTGTTCAGGCGCAATGCCGATGGCACGCTGGGTATCGTGAACCCCTTGGGCACCAGGGATGCCGTGATCAACACGCCCTCGAACGTGGGTGCGCTGCGGGGCTCAGGCATCGACTTCAGCCTCAAGGGCTTGGCTCCCCGTCAACCCTGGGGTCAGCTCTCGGGTGGTATCGATGTGGCCTACCTCACCCGCTGGGACGCCAAGTCTGAAGGCGTGAACAACGGCGACTGGGTCAGCGCCCTGGGTCAGTACAACGACGTGGTGCCGGTCAATCCGAACGCCGGTTTGTCCAACGCCACCCGTGGCCTGAACAACCGCTGGCGCCACACCGCCTTTGTGGCCTGGCAGAACGCCGAGTGGATGACGCAGCTGTCTCAGCGCTATCAGAGCTCCATCCGCGACCAAAACCTGGCCGCCACCACCGGGGCGGGCACATCAGGTCCGCGTGACGTGGCTTCTTACACCCAGTACAACCTGGTGGTGAAGTACACCGGCATCAAGAACGTGGGCATCAGCCTGGGTGTGAGCAACCTGTTCAACGCCCAGCCGCCGCTGACCAACCACACGGCGTATCGGGGCTACCTGACCAGCATCGCCGACGTGCTGGGCCGCGCCTACTCGGTCACGCTCCAACACAAGTTCTGATCGGAAGCAGGCACCCCCATGTACGAGGACAAGAAGCTCGGCTTCCTATTTGTCTTGCCCTTCGTCTTGGGGGTGTTGCTGTTCAAACTCTTTCCCTTTGTTACCAGCTTCGCCCTCAGCTTTACCCAGTACGACATCATCGACCCGCCGCAGTGGACGGGCCTAGACAATTACCGTGAGCTGTTCGGCGACGACCCGCTGTTTCGCAAAAGCCTGGGTGTAACCCTCTGGTTTGCCGTGCTGGCCGTCCCGCTTCGGGTGGGGTTTGCGCTGTTCGTGGCGCATGTCCTGAACTACAAGCTCCGCGGCATCAACTTCTTTCGCTCCGCGTTCTATTTGCCCTCCATCCTGGGTGGCAGCATTGCGGTGGCCGTGCTGTGGCGCTTCATCTTCAGCAAGTACGGGCTGGTCAATTTGGTCCTGGTGAAGCTGGGGCTG
>RFPX01000346.1 GCA_009925955.1 Betaproteobacteria bacterium | reverse complement strand
GCTGAGCATCGGCCCAGGGCCGGGGTCCCTCAGGGCGGCATCATCGGTACAGGCCCAGCGCCGATCCCAGCGCTTCGCGGATCCGCTTGACCAGCGCCGGTGGTGACAGGACGGTCACTTCGGCGCCATGTCGCAGGATGTCCATCACAAGCTCCGTCTCCTGAACAAACGGCAACTTCAGTTCGTAGCGCCCATCGTCGCGCCACTGCCCGACCTGCTGGGGGTGCCACTGCTCACGGGAGATCCACTGTGCCGCCTGCGGCTCGAAGACCAGGACGGCCCACTGCGGCTTGGCGCCCGCATAGATACCGTAACCCGCATCCATCTCGGCTTGAACGGTCTTGAGCGAGACATCCTTGGCCTTTTCCTCGCTCACCTGAGCGTCCTCGATGGCGTCCAGGGCGAAGCGGCGCAGGCCCTGCGCCTTGTGACACCAGGCATCCAAGTACCAGGTGGCACGGTAGTGCACGAGGCGCTGTGGTGACACGGGTCGAGCCCCCGAAGCCCCACGGCTGCGCGTGTGGTAGACCATGTCGATGCGGCGTCGCTTGATCAGCGCCTCGGTCACGCGCTCGAACCACTGGCTGGAAACCGGGCGCTTAGCCGGGGTCAGGATTTTCACGCGCTTGATCACGTCGGCAGCCGTCAGGCCTTCGGTCCCCAACAGGCCGTGGATGCGTTCCAACAAGGGCTGCAGATGACGGCTGAGGACACCGTCGGAGTCGATATCCGACAGCAGTTGATGGGCCGTGAGCAGCGCATACAACTCGCGCTCGTTGAACCACAGGCCCGGCAGCTCATGCTTGTCGCCACGTCCATCCTGCCCTTCCTTGCGCAGGGTGTAGCCCCCCAGGAACCGGTCGAATTCAATGGGGGCACCCATGCGGTCACGCAGGTAGGCCAGGTCCCGCTTGAGGGTCGCCCGCGAAACCTCCAGCGCTTGCATCATCTCCTCAAAGCTCACGTGCCCGCGTGACTTGATCAGACTCTCGATTCGGTAAAGACGGTCGGTGTTGCCCACGATAGCCCCTGTGCGGATCGTTTGAGCAGCACCCTGCTGCGCCCTGTTCGACCGCCGAAAAAATGTAACACCACCCGTCCTGGGGTGGCTCACTCCATGAGCCTGGATCCGGTCAACATGGGGTCTCCCAGCCCAACCAGGAGCGTGATGATGAACACCAGCCTTGACCTCTTTGCCCCGGTGTCTGTGCCCCTGCCCCCGCCGCTGCCGGCCTCGGCTTCAGCTTCAGCGGACCCGGCCGCCCGCATCTTCGGCGCCGCCAATCATCGGACGGGCTCACGGGTGACCACCCGACACCACAAGCAGGCCGCTGCCGCCGACCTGCTGGCGGTGCTGCGCGACATCTTCTTGGACGAAGAGCCCGCTCAAGGCTTGCTGGCCGTTGCAGGCTTGGTGCCCACGGCGCACCAAGCGGCCTGGCACCTGCTCACCCACACCCTGCTGGCCCGCCGATTGGAGCTGGGCTCACCCGCACACCTGCGGCGCGCCGCCGGTGCCCACACCCTGGCCTGGGCATGGGCGCGGCAATG
>RFPX01000345.1 GCA_009925955.1 Betaproteobacteria bacterium | reverse complement strand
GCGCAGGAGCTCAAAAAGCCCCTGCTCAGCGAACACCTGCTGAATAACATCTACTTCGATACCTGTGTGTACCACCAGCCGGGCATTGACCTGCTCAACACGGTGATCCCGGTGAAAAATGTGCTGTTCGCGTCGGAGATGATTGGAGCCGTGCGGGGCATTGATCCCCATACCGGTCACCACTATGACGACACCAAACGCTACATCGAAGCGTCCCAGATCTTGTCGGCAGAAGACAAGCACATGATCTATGAGGGCAATGCGCGGCGCGTGTTCCCAAGGCTGGATGCACGGCTGAAGCAGAAAGGGCGTTGACGTGTTTGAACTTGGCGTGGTGTACCGCCACATCAACCGTGCCGATCGGCAAGCCACTGACGCGCTGGCTCCATTGGGCTCAGCCACCGTTCACGAGGCCATGGGCCGGGTGGGTTTGATGAAGCCCTATATGCGCCCGATCTACGCGGGCGCGCAGGTCTCGGGCACGGCGGTGACCGTGTTGCTGCACCCGGGTGACAACTGGATGATGCATGTGGTGGCAGAGCAAATTCAAGCCGGCGACGTCGTGGTCGCGGCCCTCACGGCCGAGTGCACCGATGGCTACTTTGGTGACCTGCTGGCCACCTCGTTTCAAGCGCGCGGCGCGCGTGCGCTGGTGATCGATGCCGGTGTGCGGGATGTCAAGACGCTCACCGCCATGAACTTCCCCGTGTGGAGCCGTGCCATCAGCAGCAAGGGCACGATCAAGGCCACGCTGGGCTCGGTGAACATTCCGGTCGTCTGCGCCGGCATGGCAGTGCAGCCCGGTGACGCCATCGTGGCCGATGACGACGGCGTGGTGGTGGTGCCGCGGGCCCAGGTGCCGCAAACCCTCCAAGCCGCCCGCGACCGCGAGGCCAAGGAAGGCGCCAAGCGCGAGCAGCTGGCCGCTGGGGTCTTGGGCCTGGACATGTACAACATGCGCGAGCCCCTGACCAAGGCAGGGCTGCGCTACATCGACTGAGGTGGGCCTCGTGAAGCTCGAAACCAAACCTGCACGGGCCAAGATCATTCAATGGGCGAAAGCCGCGGTTCGCCTGGGCCTGGCTTGGGCAGCCCTGGGCACCACCGTGGCGGCCCTCACGGGCTGTGCAAGCCCTGGCCCTGGCACCGGGACCGGCACTGGCACCGGGCCCAACCCAGCATCGGTTGCAACAGCGGCCCCCAAGGTTGACGCGGCCCTGCGACAGGTCTTGGCGCCCACGGGCACCTTGCGGGTGGGTGTGTATGCCGGCAGCCCCACCTCTTTGGTCAAGGCCACCGATGGACGGCCAGCAGGCGTGGCGCATGATCTCGGACAGGCCCTGGCGCGCGACCTGGGTGTGCCGGTTCAGGTGGTGGAGTTCGCACGCTTGGCGCAGGTGCTGGAGGCGCTCAAGGCGGGACAAGTGGACTTCACCTCGCCTTTGGTGCGCTTGGAACTCGGCTATCTCGTTCCCGCGGGTTCACGCCTGCTGCGCATCGACGAGGTTGACCGGCCGGGCGTGCGCGTCGGCGTGGCCCAAGGCAGCACCTCACAAACG
>RFPX01000344.1 GCA_009925955.1 Betaproteobacteria bacterium | reverse complement strand
ACATCCTGGTCAACAGTGCGGGCACCAACCGCCCAGCGCTGATCACCGAAACAGCCGATGCCGACCTGCAAACGGTACTGGACCTGAATGTAAAGGCGGCCCTGTTCCTGTCACGCGAAGCCGCGCGCAACATGATGGCGCACGGCCGGGCTGGCTGCATCATCACCGTGTCGTCACAGATGGGCCATGTGGGTGGCCCCAAGCGAACGGTGTACTGCGCCAGCAAGCATGCCGTGGAAGGCATGACCAAGGCCTTGGCTTGGGAGCTGGGTCCGCACGGCATTCGGGTCAACACCCTGTGCCCTACCTTCATCCGCACACCCATGACCGAGCCCATGTTGAAGGAGCCCGGTTTTGAGGATTTTGTGCGCTCGCGCATTGCCTTGGGGCGCATCGGCACCGTGCGCGATGTCATGGGGGCGGTGGTGTTCCTGGCCTCGGAGGCTGCTGGGCTTGTGACCGGTAGCGCGCTGATGGTCGACGGCGGATGGACCGCGATCTGAGGCTGCACCGTGAAAAGCAACGTCACCTCCATTGATGTGGCCCGTCTGGCCAACGTCTCGCAGTCGGCGGTCAGCCGAACCTTTACGCCGGGCGCCAGCGTCTCGGAGGCCACGCGAGAGAAGGTGATGGAGGCCGCGCGCAAGCTGGGGTACCGGCCCAACGCCCATGCGCGCAGCCTCACCACCAAACGCAGCCGCATCATTGGCTTGGTGCTGTCCTACCTGGGCAACCTCTTCCACCCAGTGGCTCTGGAGCGTTTGTCCAAGCGCCTGCAGGCCGATGGTTACCACGTGCTGCTGTTTCTGTCGGACAACCCCAACTCCGACGAGGTGGTCAACGAGATTCTTCAGTACCACGTCGACGGCATCATCCTGGCCGCCACCACCCTGTCTTCGTCCATTGCCCAACGCTGCGCCGACGCGGCCATCCCCGTGGTGCTCTTCAACCGTGTGATGGCCAAGGGCAGCGCTGGTGCGGTGAGCTCGGTGCGTTCAGACAACATCGCCGGTGGCCGTGCCGTGGCGCGCCACTTGGCGGACAGCGGCCATCAGCGCATCGCCTTCATCGCCGGCAACGAAGAGTCCTCGACCAACCTGGAGCGGGAGCGCGGGTTTCGCGAGGGGCTGGCCGACCGTGGCCTGCGCATCTGGGCGCGGGCGGTGGGCAACTACGACCTGCAACAGGCCCGTCAGGCCACCTTGGAGTTGTTTGCGGGCAAGGGCGAGCGCCCCGATGCGGTGTTTGTGGCCTCGGACCACATGGCGTTTGCGGTAATGGACACGCTGCGCCACGAGCTGGGACTTCGGGTGCCCGAAGACGTGTCGGTGGTGGGCTTTGACAACGTGCCGCAGGCCGAGTGGCCCAGCTACCGCCTGACCACCGTCGAGCAGCCCCTGGGGCCGATGATCGAAGCCACCGTGGATCTGCTGCAGCGCCACTTGCGTCGCGAGTCGGCTTCGGTTGGCGAAAACGTGACGGTGCCGGGGGACTTCTCGGGTGCGGCCTTCCTGCTCGCCGCGGCCGCGTGCGAGCCCGGCGCGCGCGTGACCGCGCTCG
>RFPX01000343.1 GCA_009925955.1 Betaproteobacteria bacterium | reverse complement strand
GCCACAGCCGGGGAAGTAGAACACCGCCTCCGACTCGGCCGAGGCCTGGGCCGGGTTGCGGATGATGGGCACGTAGTCCCGGTCTTCGATGTCCAGCAGTGCGCGCGCCGTCTTCTTGGGCAGGCCACCGGGCATCTTCTTGTTGATGAAGTGGACCACCTGCTCCTTGATCGGTGCAGCCCCCACGGTGGCGGGCGGCGCGGCGGTCTGTTTGCGCGCCGCCAACTTCAGCACATCGTGCGCAAAGCGTTGGGCCTTCATGCCCACGTCCACCATCAGCGAACGTGCCAGCTTGATGGTCTGCGGGTTGGTGGCGTTGAGCATGAACATGGCCGCGGCGTTGCCCGGCCGCCAGGTCTTCTGCCCCATCTTGCGCAACAGGTTGCGCATGTTCATGGACACGTCGCCAAAGTCAATCTTCACGGGGCACGGGCTGGCGCACTTGTGGCACACCGTGCAGTGGTCGGCCACGTCCTCGAACTCACCCCAGTGCTGAATGGAGACACCGCGCCGGGTCTGCTCTTCGTACAAGAAGGCCTCGATCAGCAGCGACGTGGCCAGGATCTTGTTCCGGGGGGAATACAGCAGGTTGGCCCGCGGCACATGGGTGGCGCACACCGGCTTGCATTTGCCGCACCGCAGGCAATCCTTGACGCTGGCGGCAATCGAGCCGATGTCGCTTTGCTGCATGATCAGCGACTCGTGCCCCATGAGGCCAAAGCTGGGGGTGTAGGCGTGCGAGAGGTCGGCCGCGCGCACATCGTCACCCAGGTGGGCGTTGGAGCGCAGCAGCTTGCCCTTGTTGAACCGCCCCTCGGGGTCTACCCGCTGCTTGTAGTCGGCAAAGGCGGCCAACTCCTCTTCGGTGAGGAACTCCAGCTTGGTGATGCCAATGCCATGCTCGCCCGAAATCACACCCCCCAGGCTGCGTGCCAGCGCCATGATGCGTGCCACCGCTTCGTGCGCGGTCTGCAGCATGGCGTAGTTGTCGGAGTTGACCGGGATGTTGGTGTGCACATTGCCGTCGCCGGCGTGCATGTGCAAGGCCACCCACACCCGGCCGCGCAAGACCTCGCCATGGATGCGCTGGCAGGCCTGCAAGATGGGCTCGAAGGCAGCACCCCCGAAGATGCTCTGCAGCGGCTTGCGCACTTGCAGCTTCCACGAGGCGCGAAGGGTGGCGTCCTGCAGGTCTTCAAACACGGTGCGGGCGGCCCCTTCGGGCACGGTGTCCAAGCCTGCCAACCAGCCCGCCCACAGGGTGCGCACCTCCTGCAGCAAGGCCAGAGCCTGCTGCACGCGGTCGCCCAACAGTTCGGCTGAGGGAATCTCGCCCGCGTCGTCACCGCGGCCCAGAGGCAGTTGTCCCTTGCCCAGGAAGGCCTCCAAGGCGTCCAGCAATTCGAGCTTGTTGCGCAGCGACAGCTCGATGTTCAGGCGCTCGATCCCGTTGGTGTACTCCCCCATGCGTGGCAAGGGGATGACCACGTCCTCGTTGACCTTGAAGGCGTTGGTGTGGCGCGCAATGGCGGCGGTGCGCTTGCGATCCAGCCAGAACTTCTTGCGCGC
>RFPX01000342.1 GCA_009925955.1 Betaproteobacteria bacterium | reverse complement strand
TGCCAGGTGTAGGCATCGTCGGCAAACATGGCGGTCCAGTCGAAGCAGCCCGCATGGCAGATGTAGGCTGCGTAGCGGCCGGGCTTCACGTGCCCATTCATCCACGCCACCATGTAGCCGCCATAGCTGCCGCCGGTGGCAAACACCCGTTTGCGGTCGGCCCACGGCTTCTTCAGCAGGGCATCGGTGGCGGCTTCTACGTCCTGCAACTCCAGCTCGCCCCAGCGGCCGCTGATGCTGTCCTTGAAGGCATAGCCGAAGCTGCTGGAGCCGTGATAGTTCACCGCGGCCACCACATAGCCTTGAGCCGCGAAGGTCTGCACATTCCAGCGGTAGTGGAAGGCGTCACCGAAAGCCGTGTGCGGCCCGCCGTGGATCACCTGCAGCAGTGGGTACTTCTTCTTGGGATTGAAGCCCGGCGGATAGGTCACCCACAGCTGCACGCGGTCACCTTGCGCTCCGGTGATCCACATCTCTTCGGTGTGCCCCATGGTGATGGGCTTGAGCACGGCATCGTTGAAGTCTTCAATGCGACGCGGGGCCTGCTGGCCCACGCTGGCGTGCACCTGGGCCGGATGGTCCACGCCATCGGCCACGGTCACCAACACATCGCCGCATACATCGAAACCCTGGACCCAGCCTCCATCGGCCACCACCTCAGCGGTGGCACTGGACAAGGTCCAGCGCCACAGGTGCTGTCGGCCTTCTTCCTCAGCGGTGAACAACACGCTTTGGCCATCATCGGCCCAACGCAAGGGCGCGTTGACCTCGTGGTCCCATTGGGCACTGAGCACACGCCAACCTGGCTTGCGTGACCACAGCGCCAACTGAGACGGCATGGTGTGCTTGCGGCCCTGGTGGCTGGCCAAGAAGGCAATCTGCTCACCATTGGGGCTGTAGCGAGGCGCACTGAAGTCCCACTGCGCGTCTTGAGCGATCACCGTGACCTTGCGCGTCTTGAGGTCCATTTCCGCCAGCGCGTAGCGGCCGTCCATGCGCTTTTGCGGTGCCGGGTCAAAAGCGAACACGATGCGCTTGCCATCGGGGGAAATGTCGAAGGCGTTGGCATCGGGTTCCGCACGGCTGAGCTCGTAGGGCGTGCCCTCAAACAAGTTCACCACCTTGGCCGAGCCCTCATCGGCGCCCAAGGTCAGCAGATGCAGGTGCGCCACGCGGTCCTGTGGAAGGTGGTGGTCCCAGTAGCGGTACTGGGCCTCCTCGGTCACATAGGCCGACTCCTTGCGGTCTTTCCAGTCCTTCAAACGCGCGGCTTGGGCCTTGGGGCCGCGGGTGTCCGGCCACACCCAAGACACAAAGGCCAGGCGCTTGGCGTCGGGAAACCACTTGAAGGCCTCCACACCCGTGGCGATGTCGGCCGCACGGCGGGCCTCGCCACCATCGGCGTTGATCAGGTACAGCTGCGGCGCATCGTCTTTTCGACCATCTTGTTCCCGCCGCGCCGTAAAGGCGATCAGTTGGCTGCGTTCGTGGTCGATCGTGGCATGGGGCTTCAACGGTTGCGGCTTTGCATGAACACCAGCTTTTCAAACAGCGTGATGTCCTGTTCGTTCTTCAGCAGGGCTCCG
>RFPX01000341.1 GCA_009925955.1 Betaproteobacteria bacterium | reverse complement strand
GTCTTGTCCATCACGCCCACACCTTCGGCGCAGACGCAGGCCGAGCCGATGTCGGCGGCCTCTTCCAAGGCCTGCAGGCCGCTCAGGGTGATCAATTGAGCGGGGCTGCTGCTCAGGCTCACCTCGGCGGCCCGCGCGCCGTCCTGGGTGAGGTAGCCCCCTGCCGTCTGGACCCCCGCAGCGCCGCGCTCGACCAGGAACAGCGCCATCTGACCGCCAGCCAGTGCGGGGACGATGAAGGCGTCGGCCTGATCGCCCGCGGGCACGATGCTCTTGGTTCCGGTCACGGTCCACTGCCCGCCGTCCTCTTTTGCTTCGGCTGTGCAGCCGCTCAGGCTGTGACGGGCGCCGCGCTCGTGGTGCGCCAGCACCACGAGGGACTGGCCCTCAGCGATGCGGGGCAGCCAGGCAGATTGCAGGCTGGCCGGCGCATGCGTTTGCAGCACGGCACTGCAGATCAGGGTCTGGGCCAGTGGTTCGAGCACGATGCCGCGTCCGAGCTCCTCCATCACCACCATGGCCTCCACCGCACCCAAGCCCAGGCCGCCGTGCGCTTGCGGCACGGTCAGGGCGGTCAGGCCCAGATCGGCCAGTTCGGCATACACCGCGCGAGAGGCACCGCCTGCTTTGGCCAGTGCATGACGCCGCTCGAACCCATGCGCCTTGGCCACCCAGCGCGCCACGGCCTCACGCAGGGACAGTTGCTCGTCACTGAAATCAAAGTCCATCTCGTCTCTCCCTTCAGCCCAGCACGGTTTGCGCCACGATGTTGCGCTGCACTTCGTTGCTGCCGCCGTAGATGGTGGTCTTGCGCATGTTGAAGTAGGTGCCCGCCAGCGGGGCGCAATGGGCCGCGCCCACATGCTCGCCCTGCCAGCCGGCCTCCATGGCGTCGCTGATGAAGGGCGCAGCGTACGGGCCTGCGGCCTGCATCATCAGCTCGCTGTAGCGCTGCTGAATCTCGCTGCCACGGATCTTGAGCAGGCCCGCCACGTCCAGCGACTGTTTGCCGCTTTTCTCGGCGCTGAGCACCCGCAACACCATCATCTCCAGCGCCACAATGTCCACCTCCAGCAGCGCAATCTGGTCTCTGAAGCGCAGGTCCTCGTACACGCCCTCAGCCTTGGCGATGCGCTTAAGGCGCTCCAACTCCCGCTTGGCGCGGTTCACGTCGGCGATGTTGGTGCGCTCGTGGGCCAGCAGGTACTTGGCGTAGGTCCACCCCTTGTTTTCCTCGCCCACCAGGTTCTCGGCGGGTACCTTCACGTTGTCGAACCACACCTCGTTGACCTCGGCCTCGCCGTCGAGCAGCACGATGGGCCGCACCGTCACGCCGGGGCTCTTCATGTCGATGAGCAAGAAGGAAATGCCGGTTTGGGGCTTGCCCTCGTTACTCGTACGCACCAGGCAGAAGATCCAATCCCCGTGCTGGGCCAGCGTGGTCCAGGTCTTCTGGCCATTGACGATGTAGTGGTCGCCCACGCGCTCCGCACGGGTTTTCAGCGAAGCCAGATCCGACCCCGATCCGGGCTCGCTGTACCCCTGGCTCCACCACACTTCACCGCTGGCGATGCCGGGCAGGAAGCGCTGCTGCTGTTCGGCCGAACCAAAGGCCATGAT
>RFPX01000035.1 GCA_009925955.1 Betaproteobacteria bacterium | reverse complement strand
GGTTCACGCCGATCTGCGGAGCAGCCAGGCCTGCGCCATTGGCCGCGACCATGGTGTCTCGCATGTCCACCAACAAGCTTCGCAGCTCGTCGCTGAGCACGTCACGCACCGGCTCGGCCATGCGGCGCAGGCGCGGATCGCCCATGCGCAAGATCTCCCGCACGCTCATGTCTTCTCCTGTGGTGCCGTCCCCGCCAGCAAGGCCCTGAGGCCCTCTTCGTCCAACACGGGCACGCCCAACTCCCGTGCCTTGTCCAACTTGCTGCCAGCCTCTGCACCGGCCACCACCCAATGGGTCTTGCGCGATACCGAGCCGGCCACCTTTGCACCGGCGGCTTCAATCAACTCCCGTGCTTCATCACGGCTGAGGGTGGGCAGTGTGCCGGTGAGCACCACGGTCAGGCCCGCCAGGGGCCTCGGGGCGTCCCCGTGTACACCCTGTCCCTCGCTCCACTGCACGCCGGCCGCGCGCAGCTGCTCCACGATCTCACGGTGGTGCGCTTGGTCGAAGAAGCCCCGAATGCTGTGAGCCACGATGGGGCCCACATCCGGCACCTCCAGCAACGCCTCCAGGCTGGCCTCCATGATCCGGTCGATAGAGCCGAAGTGGCGTGCCAGGTCCTTGGCGGTGGCCTCACCCACATGGCGAATGCCCAGGCCGAACAGAAAGCGGGCCAAGGTGGTTTGCTTGCTGGACTCGATGGCCGCCACCAAATTGGCCGCACTTTTGTCACCCATGCGGTCCAAAGCCGCCAGCTTGGCCACCCCCAAGCGGTACAGATCGGGCAAGGTGCTCACGATCCCGAGGTCCACCAACTGTTCCACGACCTTGTCGCCCAAGCCTCGATATCCACCGCCCGACGGCTGGCGAAATGCAGGAGCGCATGCTTGCGTTGCGCCGGGCAGTAAAGCCCCCCGGTACAGCGCCAATCAACCTCTCCCTCTTCCCGGGCAATGGGGCTGGCGCACACGGGGCAGCGCCCTGACAGGCGCTGCACCAGGTCAAAGGGCGCACCCACGGAGGCGGGCCGCCGCTCCAGGACGACCGACACCACCTCGGGGATGACGTCACCTGCGCGGCGCACGATGACGGTGTCGCCCTCTCGCACATCCTTGCGCCGCGCCTCTTCCTCGTTGTGCAAGGTGGCATTGCTGACGGTGGTGCCGCCCACGAAGACGGGCTCGAGTTTGGCCACGGGCGTCAGCTTGCCCGTACGCCCGACCTGAATGTCGATGGCCCTCAAGACCGTCATCTGTTCCTGCGCCGGGTACTTGTGGGCCACCGCCCAGCGGGGCTCACGGGTCACAAAGCCCAGACGGTCCTGCGTGGCACGGTCGTCAACTTTGTAAACCACCCCGTCAATGTCAAAGGGCAATCGGTCGCGCAGGCGCTCAATGTCCTGGTGAAACGCCACCAGGCCCGCCCCACCCTCCACCACGCGGTGATGCGCATCCACAGGCAAGCCCCAGGAGGCCAAGGCCTGGAGGACGGCGCTGTGGGTCGCAGGCCCTTGCCCTGTCGGGTCGGCCCACCCTTGCACCTGCCCCAGCCCATAGGCAAAGAAGCTCAGCGGGCGCCGCGCTGCAATGGCCGGATCGAGCTGGCGCACTGCACCGGCGGCGGCATTGCGGGGATTGACGAAGGTCTTCTCCTGGCGATGCCCTGCGGCGATGAGCGTGCGCTGGCGCTCGTTGAGCGCCTCAAAGTCATCTCGCCGCATGTAGACCTCGCCCCGCACCTCCAGCAGCGGCGGACACGTGCCGTCCCGGGACTGCAAGCGCAGGGGAATCTGGCGGATGGTGCGAATGTTCTGCGTGACATCCTCACCTGTTTCGCCATCGCCGCGTGTGGCGGCCTGAACCAACACGCCCTGCTCGTAACGCAAGCTGATGGCCAAACCATCGAACTTGAGCTCACAGCTGTACCGAACCGGCGGGTCTTGCACCGACAAACCCAGTTCCCGCCGAATACGGGCATCGAACTCCAAAGCACCAGCGTCGCTGGTGTCGGTTTCGGTGCGGATGCTCAGCATCGGCACGGCATGTGCCACGGGCGCAAATCCCTGCAGCGCTTGGCCCAACACGCGCTGGGTGGGCGAGTCCGGTGTACGCAGCTCGGGGTGCGCGGCCTCCAGATCCTGCAAGGCCCGAAACAGGCGGTCGTACTCGGCGTCCGGGATTTCCGGCGCGTCAAGGGCGTAGTAGCGCCGCGCGTGGTGTTCGATCAGCTCGCGCAGGGCCTGCGCTTGCGCCTGAACGGTGGGCGGTGTGGGCACGGTGCCAACGGTCCTCAGCTGAACACGCGCTGGGCCGCGGGGCTGCCAGCCGGCAGGTCGCGCGCTGCCAAGGCCTCATACAAACGCTGAAGGTCCTGGTGAATGCCGGCGAACTGCTGCAGCGCCACCGGCCGGCCATCGTCGTCCACCAACACGCCGTCCAAATCCTGTGAAAGGGCCCAGGCCAGCCGTTGCCACTGCGAGAACGGCTCTGCCGCCTCAGGAGACTGCGGCACATCCAGGGACAGGGTGCAACGGCGCAGCGCCGATTGGTCGGGGTCCTCGGCCAGGGCTGCCTGCGCGTCGAAGCTCAAAACAACCAAGGGTGGGGCCTCAGGGTCTTCGCCGGCCAGCACCCACTGCCCGGCGATGGGCCCGGCCACCATGCCCTGGCGAGCCGCGCACTGTTGCAAGTAGCCTACGGTCCAATACGGGCCCTTGGCTTGCAGATGGACAGCCAGCTGAGCGTCGTGCGCATGGGCAAACTCATCGAGCTCGCGGGCACGGCCCACGACCTCACTCATGTCGGCGAAGTCAACCGATGCCGCCACGGCATCCGCGAAGGCCTGCACCTTCTGAACGAACTCCGAATAGCCGATCTCGTTGATCGGCCCGGCTCGGTTGGCCAACTGGACGCCAGCCTGAAAAGCGCTGTAGCGCTGACCATGGACCGGGGGCTCCCAAAGGCCGGTTTCCGCGTTGAGCCCTTCGAGCAACATCAGCTTGCTGCCCACGCGTCGAGAGGCCGGCAATGCCTGCAGCACCGAATCGGCGGGCAGTGGTGCTTCCGGAACGATTTCGGCAATGGCATCGATGAGCGGATCAATCGCCGCTCGACGCCTCAGGCCGGCCGGTCTCACGCCGCGTTCGGCTGCCGGCACCGAATGGTCATGGGCCACGCCGGCGACCGGCGTGGGCTCCAGGGCTGGGTCTTGCGCTCCTTCGGGCCCCGCAGCCACAGCAGGCTCCACGCCCGACAGGCTGGGCTCCATCCGTTCCTGGGGCTGTGTGGCACGGCGCGGCCTTGCACGCCAGGAAGTCCACAGGCCTTGGGCCAACAAGACCAACAGCACCGCTGCGGCCAAGGCCAGCAGACCCTGCGTCAGCGTCATGCGGCCTCCGCCATGCTCAGGGCCGACTCCATGTCCACCGCCACGATGCGCGAGACGCCCTGCTCC
Organism: Betaproteobacteria bacterium; assembly: GCA_009925955.1. Lineage (GTDB taxonomy): Bacteria > Pseudomonadota > Gammaproteobacteria > Burkholderiales > Burkholderiaceae_C > RFTU01. Next base: position 6,334 of record RFPX01000035.1, on the reverse strand, counting down.
TGCATCGTGACACCCACCAACTGACGCGCCATCTCCATCGCAATCTTGTTGTGGCTGATGAACAGGAACTGCGTGCCTTCGGCCATCTGCGTCACCAAACGCGCATAGCGCTCGGTGTTGGCATCGTCCAGCGGGGCATCCACCTCATCGAGCAGGCAGAACGGTGCGGGGTTGAGCTGGAAGATGGCGAACACCAAGGCAATCGCGGTGAGTGCCTTCTCACCACCGGACAGCAGGTGAATGGTGCTGTTTTTCTTTCCCGGGGGCTGCGCCATCACTTGAACGCCCGCGTCCAGGATTTCGTCTCCCGTCATCACCAAGCGAGCATGACCGCCGCCGAAGAGCGAGGGGAACATGCGGCCGAAATGCTCGTTGACCTGTCGGAAGGTTTCGCCCAAGAGGTCGCGCGTCTCGAGGTCGATCTTGTGGATGGCGTCTTCCAGCGTGGTGATGGCCTCCAGCAAGTCGGCGTTCTGCGCATCGAGAAAACCCTTGCGTTCGCGTGCACTGGTGAGCTCGTCCAGCGCTGCCAGGTTCACCGCGCCCAGTGCCTGAATCTCCCGGTTGATCCGGTCGATTTCGCCCTGCAAACCCCACAGCTTGACGCCGGCGCTTTCGATGCCGGCGGCCAAGGCTTCCAGGTTGACTTCGGCAGCCTGCAATTGCTCCAGGTACTGGGCACCGCCCAGCGCTGCGGCCTGCTCCTCCAACTGCAGCTGCGTGATCCGGTCCCGCAGGGGCTGCAGGCCACGCTCAATGCCCATGCGCTGCTCGTCGGCCTGGCGCAATTGGGCGCTCAGGCCCTCGTATCGCTGGCGAACGGCAGCCAGAGCCTGTTCACGCTGCAGCCGCTGCTCCAAAGCCTCTTGCAAGCCCGCTTGCGCAGAAGCATCGTCAAGCTCCTGCAGTTCGGCCTGTGCAGCCTGTGAGGAAGCGGCGTTGGACCGAATCTGCTCATCGGCTGTCTGCATCAGCCGCTGCAGCTCCTGCGCTCGTGCTTGCAAGGTGCGTCCGGCAAAGGAGGCCTCCTGTGCCTGTCGCTCCAGGCTGCGCTGCTGCTCACGTGCAGCCACGAGGCGACGTTCCTGCTCGACCACAGCCTCATCGAGTTCGGCGTGACGCTCCTGCTCCACGGCCAGTTGCTGGTCCAATTCCTCAAAGCGCGCCTCACCGGTGGCCCGCCGCTCCAGGAGGTTGTCCACCTGTGCGTCGATCTCGCCCAACTCCTCATCGAGCTGAACCGCGCGCTCTTGCGCGGCCTGGTTCTGCTGGCTGAGTTGCAGCCACTGCACCTCCACCTGGTGAGCGCGCGACTGGGTGGACGCCGCCTCTTGCCGAAGCTCCTCCGCACGCAGCTGGGCCTGCGTGTGGGCGGCCTCGGCCCGGACCAAAGCCGAGCGGGCGTCGTCGCTGAGCAGGGCCTGAGCCCGCTGCTCGGTTTGGAGGTTTTCAATCTCCTGTGCGCGGGCCAAGAGTCCGGCTTGTTCGTTGTCAGGCGCGTAAAAACTGACCGCCTCGGCGCTGACCATATGGCCCTCGCGGGTGATCAGGACTTCGCCCTGACGAAGCTGTGAGCGTTGGGCCAAGGCCACGTCCAGGGATGCGGCGGTGTACACCCCTTGCAGCCAATCCTGCAGCAGGTGGCGCAAACGGTCTTGGCCATCCGTGCGCACCAGCCCCATCAGCGGCGGGCCCGGCGGCTGCACGCCCGCGGACCCAGCGGCGTGGACCGTGCCTTCCGTGCTTGCGCTGTAGAAGGCCAGCTTGGCCGGCGGAGGGTCACCGGCGAAGGCCTTGAGGGTGTCCAGACGGCCCACTTCCACGGCATGCAGGCGCTCGCGCAGTGCGGCCTCCAGGGCATTCTCCCAACCCGCCTCCACGTGCAAGCGGGTCCAAAGCCCTGTCAGGGAGCCCAGCCCGTGCTTTTCCAACCATGGCTTGAGCTTGCCTTCGGTTTGCACCTTGTCCTGCAAGGCCTTGAGGGCCTCCAGGCGTGCGGACAGTGCGGCCTGGCGGGCGCTTTGCTGGTTGGCGTCATCCTGTGCGGTGCGCCGTGCCGCCTCCAATTCCGGCAGGCGTTCGCCCATCTCACTCAGGCGCGCAGCCGCCTCCTGTGCCACGCGCTGGGCGTCCTGGCGCTCCAGACGCAGGGCATCCAAGCGCGCGGCATCCGGCGCGCCCAAGCCCTTGCGCTCGCCGCTGATGCGCTCACGTCGGCCCTGCAGCGCGCGCAACTGTTCATCCACACCGCGGCTCTCCGCGGCCAGCAATTGAATCTGCTGCTGCACCTCAGCGCCGCGTTGGCGCTGTTCCTGGGCGCGTTGCTGTGCAGCACGCACCGCTTCTTCGGCATCTGGCAGGCGTGCGGCCTGCTCCTCGACCTGTGCGGCCAAGACCTCAGCCTGCTCCAGCGCAGCCGCCTGCTGCGCCTCCAAATCCTCAAGCTCCTGGGCCGCCGACTGCTGCCGTTCGGCCCACTGCGCATCCTGTGCCCGCAGTTCGGCCAAGCGGGCCAGCACCCGCTCGCGACCTTCGACCACGTAACGGATGCGCTCCTCCAGACGGCTGACCGAAAGCGCGGCTTCCCCGAGGGCGCCCTGGGCCACGTGCAACTCGTCGCTGGCGGCGTAGTGCTCTTGACGAACCGACTCCAGGGACGCTTCCACTTCGCGCAGCTCAGCCGTACGGGCTTCGAGCTCGTTGACCGCCTGACGCATCGAGGCCTGCACCCGCTCCTGTTCGCCGGCTGCATCCCGGTGCTTGAGGAACCACAACTGGTGCAGCTTGAGCGTGCCCTGCTCCTGAAGCTGCCGGTACTGCGCCGCCACTTCCGCCTGGCGCTCGAGCTTGTCCAGGTTGGTGTTGAGCTCGCGCAGGATGTCTTCCACCCGTGTGAGGTTCTCCCGGGTGTCCTTCAAGCGGTTTTCGGTCTCGCGGCGGCGCTCCTTGTACTTGGACACGCCGGCGGCCTCTTCCAGGAACAGACGCAGTTCCTCGGGTTTGCTTTCAATGATGCGGCTGATGGTGCCTTGGCCGATGATGGCGTAGGCACGCGGGCCCAGTCCCGTGCCCAGAAACACATCCTGCACATCACGGCGCCGCACCACCTGGTTGTTGATGTAGTAGCTGCTGTTGCCGTCACGGGTGAGCACACGCTTGACGGCAATTTCGCTGAACTGGTTCCATTGACCTCCGGCGCGGGCCAGGGTGTTGTCGAAGACGAGCTCGACGCTGGCGCGGCTGGCGGGCTTGCGGCTGGTGGTGCCGTTGAAGATGACGTCCTGCATGGACTCGCCACGCAACTCGGAGGCCTTGCTCTCGCCCAACACCCACCGGACGGCGTCCATGATGTTGCTCTTGCCGCACCCGTTGGGGCCGACCACCCCCACCAGTTGGCCGGGGAGTTCAAAGGTGGTGGGATCGGCAAAGGACTTGAAGCCGGCCAGCTTGATGGATCGCAGCCTCATGGGGCTCCCGCTTGCACCCGCCGCATGCGACGCAAGTGCTTGATTTAGTTGGATAAATTTCCAGCCTTGAGGGGCCGGATCAATCGAAGATGATAACATCGCGACATGCCCAAGACCCCTGCCAAGACCCAGCGCGCACGGCCTTCGACGCCACCCAGCGCCCCCAGCAAACAGCTCGACGTCTTTCCCAATCCGGCGCCCGAGCGTGATTACGTCATTCAGTTTCAGGTTCCAGAGTTCACCTGCTTTTGTCCCTTGACGGGCCAGCCCGACTTCGCCCACTTCACCATCGACATGATTGCCGACCGTTGGTGTGTGGAACTCAAGAGCCTGAAGATGTACATGTGGTCCTACCGCAATGAAGGGGCGTTCCACGAAAAGGTCACCAACGCCATCCTGTCGGACATCGTGGCGGTGTGTGAGCCGCGCTTTGCCCGCATCACCGCCAAGTGGTACGTGCGCGGCGGCATCTACACAAATGTGGTGGCCGAACACCGGAAGAAAGGCTGGAAACCCCAGCCGCGCGTGGATTTGCCGGCGTTTGAATCGGCCACCGGCCTGGCCGGCTGAGGGTTGCGGCGTGAACCCTTTGCTGCAACGGCTGCAGCCCTACCCGTTCGAACGGCTGCGCGCCCTGACCGCGGGCGTTACGGCCAATCCGGCGCTGCGGCCCATCAGCCTGGGCATCGGAGAGCCCAAGCACCCCACACCGGTCTTGGTGGAGGACGCCCTGCTGGCGGCGCTGGGCGGGCTGTCAAGCTACCCAGCCACCGCGGGTGAGCCCGCCCTGCGCGAAGCCGCCGCGGGGTGGGTTCAACGGCGCTACGGGGTTGGCCTGGACCCGAACACGCAGCTGCTGCCGGTCAATGGATCACGCGAGGCGCTTTTTTCATTGGCGCAGGCCGTGATCGACAGCAGCCGCCCAGGCGCCACGGTGGTGTGCCCGAACCCGTTCTACCAAATCTACGAAGGCGCCGGGCTGTTGGCCGGTGCAGAGCTGGCCTTTGCCAACAGCGACCCCGCGCGCAACTTCGCCATCGATTGGTCGCAGATCGACGAGGCCACCTGGGCTCGAACGCAGCTGCTGTTCGTGTGCTCTCCGGGCAATCCCACCGGCGCGGTCATGCCGCTCGCGGAGTGGGAGCGTCTGTTCGCCTTGAGCGACCGACATGGTTTCATCATCGCCAGCGACGAGTGCTATTCCGAGATCTACTTTGGCGATCAGCCCCCCCTGGGCTCGCTGGAGGCCGCGCACCGGCTGGGCCGCACCGACTTCCGACGCTTGGTCGCCTTCACCAGCCTGAGCAAACGCAGCAACGTGCCCGGCATGCGCTCGGGTTTCGTGGCCGGTGACGCGCAAGTGCTCAAGCAGTTCCTGCTCTACCGCACCTACCACGGCAGTGCCATGAGCCCAACCGTCCAGCGTGCCAGCGTGGCCGCCTGGAACGACGAGGCCCATGTCCAGGCCAACCGGGCGCTCTACAAACGCAAGTTTGAGCTGGTCACTCCGCTGCTCAGCGAGGTCCTGGACGTGGCGCTGCCAGACGCGGGCTTCTACCTCTGGGCGGGTGTCCCCGGTGCCGATGACCTGGGCTACACACGCCGCTTGCTCGCTCAATACAATGTGGCAGTGTTGCCGGGCAGCTTCTTGGCCCGAGACGCACATGGCGCCAACCCCGGCGCAGGCCGTATCCGCATGGCCCTGGTGGCCGGTGTCGAGGAATGCCTCGAAGCCGCCCACCGTATCCACCAGTTCACCAAGGAATTCCGTTCAACATGAGCACCGCCCAGTTGCAAGCCATCATCGACACCGCCTGGGAGGCGCGCACCCAGATCAACGCCCTGAATGCACCGGAGGTGCGGGAAGCGGTGGAGCACGTGATCGCCGACCTTAACAAGGGCCGTATCCGTGTGGCCGAACGGCAGGGTGTGGGCCAGTGGCAGGTCAATCAATGGGTCAAGAAGGCGGTGCTGCTGAGCTTCAGGCTCAACGACAACCGCGTGATGCGCGCCGGCGATCTCGGCTTCTTCGACAAGGTGCAGACCAAGTTCGCCCACCTGGACGAGGCGCAGATGCGTGAGACGGGTGTGCGTGTGGTGCCGCCTGCAGTGGCCCGCCGCGGCTCGTACATCGCCAAAAACGTGGTGCTGATGCCCAGCTACGTGAACATCGGTGCGTATGTGGACGAAGGCACCATGGTCGACACCTGGGCCACCGTTGGATCCTGCGCCCAGATTGGCAAGAACGTGCACCTGTCCGGTGGTGTCGGCATCGGCGGCGTGCTGGAGCCGCTGCAGGCCAACCCCACGATCATTGAAGACAACTGCTTCATCGGCGCGCGATCTGAAGTGGTCGAGGGTGTCATCGTGGAAGAGAACTCCGTGATCTCCATGGGTGTGTACATCGGCCAAAGCACCAAGATCTACGACCGCGCCACCGGCGAGGTCAGCTACGGCCGCGTGCCGGCAGGCTCGGTGGTGGTCAGCGGCAACCTGCCCAGTGCCGATGGCAAGTACAGCCTGTACTGTGCGGTCATCGTCAAGAAGGTGGACGCCCAGACCCGCGCCAAAACCAGCATCAACGACCTGCTGCGGGCCTGATTGAAGCTCCTGTCCTTCATCGAATCCGAAGCCGCCCGACTCGCCGAGTCGGGCGTTTCGTTTGGACACGGCACCACCAATGCCTTTGACGAGGCGGTATGGCTGAGCCTGTGGTCGCTGGGACTGCCGCTGGATGACCTGGACGGTGAGTGCGCGCGCGAGGTCAGCACAGAGCAGGCCCAAGCGATTCGGGCCCTCATCGATCGCCGCATTCATGAACGGTTGCCTGCGGCCTACCTCACACGCGAAGCCTGGCTGCAGGGCGT
>RFPX01000340.1 GCA_009925955.1 Betaproteobacteria bacterium | reverse complement strand
CCCCCATCAACCTGTCACGCAAGTGGCTCACACTGCCCTGATGAACGCTGCGCATATGCTCCGCTTGCAAGCCAGCCGATTGCGCGGCGAAGTGACACTGGGCTGGCTCACCCGGCAAGGGGGATCTGTTTTTCCCGGCTGGCTCATCGTGCTGGCCGCAGCGCCCAGCCTGCTTCCGATTCCGGGGGTTGGCAACATCACCGGCTGCGCCTTGCTGGCCCTGGCGGTCTCAATTTGGCGTGGCCACCAGCCGCTGGAACTCCCCGCAAGGGTCCAGGCTTGGCGCCTGTCACCTGCCAGCGCGGGCCGCCTGCTGCGGACGTTGGCGCGGTTGCATGAGTCAGCCGCACGGTATCTCAAGCCCAGGGCGCCCAGCTGGGTCGGCACCAAGGCCTGGACTTGGACGGCGTGGCCCGTAGCAGCAATGGGTGTGGTGATCTTCCTGCCCATACCCTTGGGTAATGTCTTCGGGGCAGTGGCCCTGGTGGTGCTGGGCCTGGGGCACAGCATGGAAGATGGGCTGGCCGTGGCCTTTGGGTGGGTGCTGTCTGGCTTGACCTTGCTGTACACACTGGCCCTGACCTGGGGACTGGCGGTACTGGGGCATCAACTGTGGCAGGCTGCCGCACGCTGGATGGGTTTTGCCAGCTGAAAGCCGAGCATCTGTAGGCCCCCCGAACCACCCGGACAGGCCCGTTCAATCCCGACGCGAAAAGAACCAGAAAGCGGCCAAACCGGAAGCGCTGAGGATGCCAGTGGTCACCAGGATGAAGCCCTGAGGGTCTTCAGCCCAGGGGATACCACCCACATTCATGCCGAACAAGCCCCCCACGAGGTTGATGGGCAGCGCCAAGACGGTGGTTGCGGTCAGGGCAAACAAGCTTCGATTGGACTGTTCACTGGCCTGGGCCGCGATCTCTTCTTGCAAGAGTTTGATGCGCTCCTTCAGTCCACTGAGGTCATCCAGCACCAACGCCATTTCGTCGGAGGTTTGGCGCAGCTCTTCCAGGTCCGACGCCGATACCCAAGCCGGAGGGTGTCGCATGAAGCGAAACAGCGCGCCAGGCTCGGGTGCCAGCAGCCGCTCCGTAGTGGTGCATATGTTGATCGCTCACAACGATGCGGGGCGCCGGCCAAAGCCAGCGCGCGGTAGGCCCAAGTTGTGCAGCCCCTCCCGTAGCATCTGGCCGGCATCGTGATCGGCCAACGTGACGATTTCATGACGGCGCCTGTGGCCCATGACGCGAAGACCTGTACTCAAGCTGTTGGTGTCACACTGGCGCGACGCACCATGACCACCATGTCCGCATGCGAGCCCTTGCCTGGTCGGCCTTGACCCACCGATCGTGGAATCATCTCATCGTGAGCCTCGTTGCGGTGGGGTGCACAACGGCCGCCCACGCCGCTCGGCCCATGCTGACCGATGATGCCCGTGTAGTGGAAGCCGGTGCATGCCAAGTGGAGTCGTGGGCCATGGTTCAAGTTGGCGTTCGAGAGCTCTGGGCCTTGCCTGCCTGCGGCGCGGGGCGCGGGATCGAGTGGTCGTTGGGTGCGCAACAAAGCCGTGTGGCACACCCTGGTGCCACTGGCTTCAGTGGCCTTGCTCAGTACAAGCGCTTGC
>RFPX01000339.1 GCA_009925955.1 Betaproteobacteria bacterium | reverse complement strand
CCTGCCAGGCGCATCGCCCGGATCTGCTCGTGCTGGCCGGGTTCATGCGCGTGCTGGGAACGGCGTTCGTGCAGCACTACGAAGGCCGCATGATTAACGTCCACCCCTCCTTGTTGCCCGCCTTTACTGGCCTGAACACCCACCGCAGGGCCTTGGAAGCCGGCGTGAAGGTGGCCGGTGCCACGGTTCACTACGTGACGCCCACACTCGACCACGGCCCGGTGATTGCGCAGGCGGTGGTGCCGGTGTTGGCACACGACACCGAACAGGGCCTGGCCGAGCGGGTGCTGCAGGCCGAACACGCCCTGTTGCCCCTGGCGGTGGGCTGGCATGTTCGGGGCGAGCTGCTCACCCACGGGGGCCGCGTGCAGCACCGCCACGCGGCCGCTCAAACGCTGTTCTTGCCCGAGGGTGCGCCCCGCTAGGGCCCCTTGGGCCGCGCCCACCCGGCGCCCACCACGTACACCCTTAGCCCATCTCCTAACCCTACTGAGCCGTCCACATGCACCCCAAACAACAGGTCCACTTGGCCACTGAGCTGCTGCAGCGTGTGCTGCTCTTGGTGCACCCGGCCGACCGCGAGGTGTCGGCCTTCTTTCGTGAACACAAGGACCTGGGTGCCAAGGACCGGGCCATCCTGGCCGAAACCACGTTTCGCGTGCTGCGCCAGCGTTTGGTGCTGCAGCACTTGGCCCAGTCGGGACAGGGCCCCCTGGCGCGGCGCCTGGTGCTGTTGGCCTGGCAGGGCAGTGACGCCTACCTCAAGGCTGCGGTGACCGAGGTGGAGTGGAATTGGCTGCAGCAGGTTCGCGCGGTTTCATTGGCCAGCTTGCCCATGCGGGTGACGGCCAACATGCCCCCGTGGCTCTTGGAGCGCATGCAGGCCATCTTGGGCGACGAGTGTGCGGCCTTTGTGCAAGCCATGGAAGGCTCGGCGCCGTTGGACCTGCGCGTCAACACCTTCAAAGCCAAACGCGAGGCGGTGCAGGCTGCGTTTGAGTCACTTGGCTTTGCGTGCACCCCCACCCCCTATTCCCCTTGGGGCTTGCGATTGCAGGGCAAGCCAGCCCTCAACCGGCTGGAGGTGTTCACGCGGGGCGATGTGGAGGTGCAGGACGAGGGCAGTCAACTGTTGGCCTTGCTCACCGACGCCCATCGCGGTGAGATGGTGGTCGACTTTTGCGCCGGTGCGGGTGGCAAAACCCTGGCCCTGGGGGCTTCCATGCGCAACACCGGGCGCCTGTATGCCTTTGACACCTCAGGCCACCGCTTGGCCGCCCTCAAGCCGCGCCTGGCCCGCAGCGGCCTTTCCAATGTGCACCCGGTGCAGATCGCGCATGAGCGCGACGATCGCATCAAGCGCCTGGCCGGCAAGATCGACCGTGTGCTGGTGGACGCCCCGTGTTCGGGCCTGGGCACGCTGCGGCGCAACCCCGACCTGAAATGGCGCCAGAAGCCAGAGTCGGTGGCCGAGTTGGCGGGCCTGCAGCAGGCCATCCTGTCCAGTGCGGCGCGGCTGCTCAAGCCCGGCGGCCGCTTGGTGTACGCCACCTGCAGCGTGCTGCCCGAAGAGAACGAAGCCACGGTACAGGCCTTCCTGGAAGCTCACAGCGGCTTTGAGGC
>RFPX01000338.1 GCA_009925955.1 Betaproteobacteria bacterium | reverse complement strand
TCCATCATCTGGGCCACGGCGGCAGCCACCGCACCCAGGGCCAGCATCAGCAGGTAGAAGGTGCCCGTGGCCAGTTCAATGGCCACCAGCACACCCGCCACGATCCACCAAAAGTTCGAAAACGACTCCAACATAACCCGTGCTCCTTGGTTTGGTCGACCGCATTCGGCACCGGTTGGCAGTATCCAACGACGGGCCGCCACAACCGCTGCAGCGGTCGGCCCTACACTTGCGCGTTTTCCCTGAACCTGGACCGCTCGGAGGCCCGATCGCCATGCTGCGCTTCAACTTTCCCATCGTCATCATCGACGAGGACTACCGCTCCGAAAACACCTCGGGCATCGGCATCCGTGCTTTGGCGCAGGCCATTGAGAAAGAGGGCTGGGAGGTGTTGGGCACCACCTCCTATGGCGACCTGTCTTCGTTTGCGCAGCAGCAAAGCCGAGCCAGCGCCTTCATCCTGTCGATCGACGACGAGGAATTCACCCCGGGGCCTGAGTTGGATCCGGCGGTGTTGAACCTGCGCAAGTTCATTGAGGAAATCCGCTGGAAAAACGCGGACATCCCCATCTACATCTACGGCGAGACGCGGACCTCGCAGCACATCCCCAACGACATCCTGCGGGAGTTGCACGGCTTCATCCACATGTTTGAGGACACGCCCGAGTTCGTGGCGCGTCACATCATCCGCGAAGCGCGGTCCTATTTGGACGGCCTGGCCCCGCCGTTTTTCAAAGCCCTGATGGACTACGCCCAGGATGGTTCCTATTCCTGGCACTGCCCGGGACACTCCGGTGGTGTGGCCTTCCTCAAGAGCCCAGTGGGGCAGATGTTCCATCAGTTCTTTGGCGAAAACATGCTGCGCGCTGATGTCTGCAACGCCGTCGAGGAACTGGGTCAGCTGCTGGACCACACCGGCCCCGTGGCCGCCAGCGAGCGCAATGCGGCGCGCATCTTCAATGCCGACCACTGCTTCTTCGTGACCAACGGCACCTCCACCTCCAACAAGATGGTGTGGCACCACACGGTGGCGCCGGGCGACATCGTCGTGGTGGACCGCAACTGCCACAAAAGCATCCTGCACTCGATCATCATGACCGGTGCGGTTCCCGTGTTCCTCACGCCCACGCGCAACCATTACGGGATCATTGGCCCGATTCCCGAAAGCGAGTTCGAGCCCGAGACGATCCGCCGCAAGATCGCCAACAACCCCCTGCTCAAGGGAGTGGATGCGGCCTCCGTCAAGCCGCGCATCCTCACGCTGACGCAAAGCACCTACGACGGTGTGCTCTACAACACCGAGACCATCAAGACCAAACTGGATGGGTGGATCGACACGCTGCACTTTGACGAGGCCTGGTTGCCACACGCGGCTTTCCACCCCTTCTATGGCTCCTTCCACGCCATGGGCAAGCGGCGGGAGCGACCCAAGACCTCGATGGTGTACGCCACGCAGTCCACGCACAAGTTGTTGGCGGGCCTGTCGCAGGCCTCGCAAGTCTTGGTGCAGGACTCACAAAGCGTCAAGCTGGACCGGCATCTGTTCAACGAGGCCTACCTGATGCACACCTCGACCTCACCGCAGTACGCCATCATTGCCTCGTGCGATGTGGCCGCGGCCATGATGGAGC
>RFPX01000337.1 GCA_009925955.1 Betaproteobacteria bacterium | reverse complement strand
TCGTCATGCACCCAGGTGGCCAGCAGCTTGGTGCCTGGAAACTCCTTGGTGGAGTGCTTGTTCATGTAGACCCAGGTGGCCTGTGCGCCCACCTCGGCCGAGTTGCACATGAAGGGCAGCTCAAACACCTCGGTGCTGGGGAAGCGACCGGCGGTATAGCCCGGCAAGGTGATGACCACATCGTCCACGCCATCCTTCACACGGTCTACCAGCTGCGCCGGGGTACCGCCGCCGCTCATGGCCGGCAGGATCTGGCACCTCATCCGGTTGTTGGACTCCTTGGCAATCTTCTCGCACCAAGGGCCGATGACGTTCACCGAAGCCATGGCCTGCGGGTTCCAGATGTGGTGGAACTTCAGGGTCACCTCCTGGGCCTGCACCTGGGCCATGCCCATGGCCAGTGCCGCGGCGGCGGCCAGCTTCATCTTCAACTGCTTCATCGTGGTCTCCTGTTCTTGCTGTTTGAATGTGGGCCGCTCTTGGCGGACCTGGGTGCGCAGCCGGGTCAGCCCCAGACGTCCTGCGCCGTTTCCACCACCAAGCGCAGCTTGCTGCGCTGGTCTTCTACTGCAATGTTGTTGCCGTGCACGGTGCTGGAAAAGCCGCACTGCGGGCTCAAGCACAGCTGATCCAAGGGCGCGTACTTCGCCGCTTCATCGATGCGGCGCTTGAGGGTGTCCTTGCTCTCCAGCTGTCCGAACTTCGTGGTCACCAAACCCAAGACCACCAGTTTGCCCTTGCCCAGGAAGCGCAGGGGGCGGAAGTCGCCCGAGCGGTCGTCATCGTATTCCAGGAAGAACGCGTCCAGCCGCATCTCAGACAAGAGGGCCTCGGCCACGGGCTCGTAGTTGCCCGAAGCGGCATGGGTGCTCTTGAAGTTGCCACGGCACAGGTGCATGGCCAAGGTCATGCCCGCGGGCTTGCGGTCCACCACCTTGTTGATGAACTGCGCATAGCGATGGGGCAGCTCATTGGGGTCATCGCCGCGTTGGCGCGCGGCCTCGCGCATCTTCTCGTCGCACAGGTAGGCCAGGTTGGTGTCGTCCATCTGAACGTAGCGGCAGCCCGCGTTGTACAGGCTGTGCAGTTCATCGGCATAGGCCTGCGCCACGTCGTCGTAGAAGGCCGGGTCGAGCTCGGGGTAGGCCTCGCGCGAAATGCCGGCACGGCCACCCCGGAAATGAAGCATGGTGGGCGATGGGATGGTCACCTTGGGCATCAAGGCGGTATCGCCGGTGGCTTGCACCTGCTGCTGCAGGTAGACGAAGTCCGCCCGCTGGATGTCGCGCACATGGCGCACCCGGTCGGTCACGCGAATCACGGGCGGCGCCAACTCCTCGGTGCCGTCGGCCCGCCGAACGGTCACTGGAATGTCGGTCTTGACCCCGCCGAGCTGCTCGAGAAAGTCAATGTGGAAATAGGTGCGGCGAAACTCGCCGTCGGTGATGCTTTGCAGTCCCACGCTGCGCTGGAACGCCACGATTTCGGCGATGGCGCGGTCTTCAACGGCGCGCAGTTGTTCGGCCGTGATGGCTTTGCGCTGGAAGAAGGCTTCTCGGGCCTCCAAGAGGTAGGCCGGACGCAGGAAGCTGCCGACATGGTCGGCGCGAAACGGTGGTGCAGTACGCAGGCTCAAGGG
>RFPX01000336.1 GCA_009925955.1 Betaproteobacteria bacterium | reverse complement strand
GCAGATCGGCCTGTGTGAGGGAGGCCGGGTAGCGCTCCAGGACCGATCGAATGCCCGTGGCTTCGCAGGCGCGCACCTTGTTGCGCACATACACGGCCGAAGCGGGGTCATCCCCGACCAGGATGACGGCCAAGCCGGGTGTGTGGCCGCGCTCGGTGAGGTGTGCCGCACGGGTGGCGATGTCGGCGCGGAGTTGGGCCGACAGGGCGTTGCCATCAATCAGTTGAGCGCTCATGGTGGTGGTGCGGGGGTGTTGGAAGGGCGGTCGTGGGTGCTGGGTTGGCTGTGCCATGAAGCCACCATGCAAAAGGGCCGCTGCTGCGGCCCTGCTTGCAACGGCGGTCATGGCCGCCCGGTCAGGCCTTGGCTTGGGCCCCGAGGGCGATCTTCAGCAGATCGGCCACCGTGTTGGCGTTGAGCTTTTCCATGATGTTGGCACGGTGAGCCTCCACCGTCTTGATGCTGATGCCCAGGTCGTCGGCGATCTGCTTGTTCAGGCGGCCGGCCACGATGCGCTCCAGCACCTGGCTTTCGCGGGTGGTCAGACGCGACAGCAGCGCGTCGCGGCTGGCTTGTTCCTGGTGTTGGCTGAAGGCCGCACGGGCCTGCTCTAGCATGCGCTCCACCAGGCCCAGCAGTTCGGCTTCCTTGAAGGGCTTCTCAATGAAGTCCATCGCACCCTTCTTCATGGTGGACACCGCCATGGGTACGTCGCCGTGGCCCGTGATGAAGACGATGGGCAGCGGGCTGCGGCGCTCCAGAAGGCGGTCCTGCAACTCCAGGCCGCTCATGCCGTCCATGCGGATATCGGCAATCAGGCAGGCCACTTCGCGCGGGTCGAAGCGAGACAAGAACGATTCGGCCGAATCGAAGCACTTGACGCGGTAATCCTTGCCCTCCAGCAACCACTGCAGAGAATCGCGGACGGCCTCGTCGTCGTCAACAACGTACACCGTGCCTTTCTTGGGGATCAAGCTCATGTTCTCAAGAAGAAGTGGAGGCTTCGGGGCGCCGCGGACCATTGGTTTCCGGCGGAGCTTCGAATTGGTGTGCGGTGTCCACGGGCAGTGTGAACACAAATCGGCATCCGCTCACCAACTCGCCATTGTAAAGGTTCTCGGCTGTCAGGCGCCCCCGGTGGGATTCGATGATGGAGCGGCACAGGCTCAGACCAATGCCCAAGCCCTCGCGTTTGGTCGAGAAGAAGGCCTCGTAGATCCGCCCCAAGACCTCTTCGGACATGCCCGGGCCGTTATCGGTGATGCTGAACTCGACGATGGGCTCCTGCTGGTCTTGCAGGCGCGGCACCACGCGCAGTTCGATCCGGCGCCGCGCCGCAGGCATGTCGGCCAGGTCGATGGCCTCAGCTGCGTTTTTCACCAGGTTGAGCACAACCTGCTCGATCAGGATGGGGTCGCAATACAGCGTGGGCAGGCGCTGGGCCAGGTAGGTGTTGAGCTGCACCCGGCGCCGGCGCAGGTCGATGTTGGCCAACTCCACCGCGTCGTCGATGATGTCGCGGGCATCGGCGCTTTGGCGCTGCGGCTCGCTTCGCTTCACGAAGGCACGGATGCGGTGGATGATCTGCCCGGCACGCTCGGCCTGCCGGGCGGTTTCTTCCAGGGCGGCGATCAGGTCGTCC
>RFPX01000335.1 GCA_009925955.1 Betaproteobacteria bacterium | reverse complement strand
CCCACCAGCAGGGCCAGGGCCACCACGATGGTCTTCTTGCCGTTGCCCATGGCTTGGTCCAGCAGCTTCAGGTAGTGCCGCTTGAGGAAGGCAATCAGCTTGGTGTCATGGTCTGCGCCCCCCTTCAAGAAGTAGGAACACAGCACGGGCGAGAGGAACAGTGACACGATGAGCGACACGGTCAGCGCGATCGCAATCGTCAGGGCCAAGGGCGCAAACATCTTGCCCTCAATGCCCTGCAAGGTCATCAACGGCAAGAACACCAGAATGATGATGGCAATACCGAAGATGGTCGGCGTGGCCACCTCCTGCGTGGCATCCAACACCGTTCGCACGCGCTCACCCACCGTTCTCCCAGCGCTGCCCAGGCGGTGATACACGTTTTCCACCACCACCACGGTGGCATCCACCATCAAGCCAATGGCAATGGCCAAGCCCCCCAATGACATCAGGTTGGCCGACAGGCCCTGCTGGTTCATCACGATGAAGGTCGTCAGCGGCGCAATGATGAGCGTGGCCACCACGATCAGGCTGGACCGCACATCACCCAGGAAGATGAACAGGATCACGATCACCAGGAAGATGCCTTCGATCAGCACCTTGCCCACCGTCCACAAGGCTGCATCCACCAGGTCGGTACGGTCGTAGTAGGGAACGATCTTCAGGCCATCGGGCAACATGCCCTTGGCATTGATCTCGTCTACCCGCTCTTTGACCCGGCCGACAACCTCCTTGGCGTTGCCACCGCGCATCATCAGCACGATGCCTGACACCGCTTCGGTGTAGCCGCCCTTGATGATCGCGCCTTGTCGGACCTCGTGGCCAATCTGCACCGCAGCCACGTCCTTGACGTACACCGGCAGGCCACCCTGTTCCTTGACCACGATGTTGCCGATGTCCTCCAGCGTGCGAATCAGGCCCACACCGCGGATCAGGTATTGCTCCTGCACCTGCGGAAGGATGCCGCCGCTGGCATTGGAGTTGTTGTCAGCGATGGCCTGAACCACCTGCTGAACCGAAAGGCCGTAGTGGCGAAGCCGGCCAGGGTCCACCAGTGCCTGATACTGTTTGACATAGCCGCCCTGGGAGTTGATCTCGGCCACACCCGGAATGGAGCGCAGCAGCGGGCGCACCACCCAGTCTTGAACGGTGCGCCGCTCCATCAGCTCTTCCTGCGTCAGGGCGCGTTGGCCATCGTCGGGCCTCTCAAGGGTGTACTGGTACACCTCCCCAAGGCCGGTAGACACCGGCCCCAGGATGGGCACGATACCCTGCGGCATGCGGGGCGTGACCTCCAGCAGCCGCTCCATGACCAGCTGTCGTGCGAAGTACACGTCGGTGGCATCGGTGAACACCAGCGTGATGATGGACAGTCCGCTCTTGTTGAGTGAGCGCATTTCGGTCAGCCCCGGAAGACCGGTCATGGCGATCTCCAGGGGCACCGTGACGAATCGCTCGATTTCCTCTGGAGACCGACCCGGCGCCTCTGTGGCTACCTGCACCTGCACATTGGTGACGTCCGGAAAGGCATCGATCGACAGCTTGGTGGCCTCACGCAAACCAAAACCGCACATCACCAGTGCGATGACAACCACCACCAGGCGCTGTGCCAGCGCCGCTCGAATCATGTTGGCGATCATGGC
>RFPX01000334.1 GCA_009925955.1 Betaproteobacteria bacterium | reverse complement strand
TGGACATGAACCCGGTCCGTCGCCATGCCCTGGCCTACCAGGCCCAGCACCGCTGCGACCTGGAGACGGCCTCACTGCGGGTGTTCGGCAACGCCGATGGGGCCTATGGGGCCAATGTGGGCAGCCTGGTGGACAACGCCCAATGGGACGCCGGCGACGAACTGGCCGAGACCTACAGCCGCCGCAAGGGCTTCGCCTACGGACGCTCGGGCAAACCCATGCAGCAGGGTGAACTGCTCAAGAGCGTGCTGGCCGATGTGAGCTTGGCTTACCAGAACCTGGAGTCGGTGGAACTGGGCGTGACCACCATCGACACCTACTTCGACACCTTGGGTGGCGTGAGCAAGGCCATCCAGCGGGCCAAGGGCGGCGGTGCCGACGTGGCCCCGGTGTACATCGGTGACCAGACCCGAGACACCCATGGGGGCGGAACGGTGCGCACGCTGACCGAGCAGGTGGCGCTGGAGACCCGAACCCGCATGCTCAACCCCAAGTGGTACGAGGGCATGCTCAAGCACGGCTATGAAGGCGTGCGCCAGATCGAGGTGCATGTCACCAACACGCTGGGCTGGTCGGCCACGACCGGCCAAGTGCAGCCCTGGGTGTATCAGCAGTTGAGCGAGACGTTCATGCTCGACCCGGAAATGCGCGACCGCTTGGCGCGGCTCAACCCCACCGCTTCGGTGCGGGTGGCCAACCGCCTGCTGGAGGCCTACGAACGCAATTACTGGCAGCCGGATGAAGCCACCCTAAACGCCTTGCGGCGCGCGGGTGAAGAACTCGAGGACCGGCTCGAGGGTGTTTATGAAGGAGCAGGCACTTGACCACCACCACGCAGATTCCCGTGGGCCAAATCGGCCGCGGCCCCCGGCCGACCGGCACACCCCCAGACGGCGAGGGCTCGGTGCAGGTGCAGATGGACCCCGCGCTGAAGATCGGCACCGCCAAGGTCTTTGCGGTGTACGGCAAAGGGGGCATCGGCAAGAGCACCACCTCCAGCAACCTCAGCGCCGCCTTCTCCAAGCTCGGCAAGCGGGTGCTGCAGATCGGCTGCGACCCCAAACACGATTCCACCTTCACGCTGACCAAGCGCATGGTGCCCACCGTGATCGACGTGCTGGAAAGCGTGGACTTTCACCCTGAGGAACTGCGACCCGAAGACTTCGTCTACGAGGGCTTCAACGGCGTGTTGTGCGTGGAAGCCGGAGGGCCGCCGGCCGGAACCGGTTGTGGCGGCTATGTGGTGGGCCAAACCGTGAAGTTGCTCAAGGAGCACCACCTGCTTGAAGACACCGATGTGGTGATCTTCGACGTGCTCGGAGACGTGGTGTGCGGCGGGTTTGCCGCGCCGCTGCAACATGCCGATCGGGCCCTGATCGTCACGGCCAACGACTTTGACTCGATCTTTGCGATGAACCGCATCGTGCAGGCCATCGGGGCCAAGGCCAAGAACTACAACGTGCGGCTCGGCGGCGTGATTGCCAACCGAAGCGCCGACACCGATCAGATCCAGAAGTTCAACGACCGTGTGGGGCTGCAGACGATGGCCCACTTCCGAGACCTGGATGTGATCCGGCGCAGCCGGCTGAAGAAGGCCACGCTCTTCGAGATGGAGTCTTCTCCCGAGTTGGAGGCCGTTCAGCAGG